>CAJXRJ010000233.1 GCA_913058555.1 uncultured bacterium | reverse complement strand
CGAGATCATGCCTAGTCTCGTGGGCTCGGAGATGTGTATAAGAGACAGTCGTGAGCGTGACCTGAGCCGTGGCGATTCTAGCGGAGGTCATCGCTGGGGCCGTCGGCCCGGTGGGGGCTTGCCCGTTGATGTGCGTGATGACGTCGCCCAGCTGGAACCCGGCCAGGGCCGCTGGCCCGCCAGCACGCAGGGTCCTCACACGAAGCGCATTGGGTGATTTGGTCTCGAAGGTGATTCGGCCACTCGGCACCTGCACGGCGACTTCGCAGCCGCGATGGTGCCGAGCCCACAGGGTGTAGCGCCCCGCAGGGATGTTCTCGAAGACGCAGCGCTCCTCGGAATCGACTTCGCTGCGCTTGGCCAAATACGGGTCTTCGAGTGAGGCCCCCTCCTGAATCAAGCGAAGCTCCGACCCGGGCGCCATGCGCGGCGCAAAGACCTCGACCGTGTGGAGGGGGGGGATAGCGACCGTGACCTCCTCCACGGGCGCGCGCAATGTCACGAGGGCCAGCCGATGCCGCATCCCGAGGAAGTCAGCTCCGTCCCTTTCGAGCAGGACCTCGTAGGTGCCCGGCTGGAGCTTGCGGAAGACGGCCCGGCCATCCCGGTCCAGTGGCTTCCTGTGGTCGTCCGTGAACTTCCGCGTGGGCTTTGCCCACTCCGCGATAGCACCGTGGGATTCCCGCACGGCGCAAATGCCGATCACGTATGGTTCCTGCCCAGCGCCCGTTGCCGTGAGGGTCAGTGCGCAAGCCGGCTCGAAGGGCATCGTCAGCTCCCTCGTGCGCATGTCGATGGGGGCTTCGATCGTGCCGAACCGTTCGGACGTCGCGATCAGAGTGACCCGCTCTTGGCTCCCCGGGCTCCTACGCGAAAAGATCTTGCCTCCGTTGACCCAGTGTGTCCCGGCGGTTCCCGGCTGGGCCGAGACTGTGCCGCTAGAGGCGCGCTGAGCCTCACCGTCTTGGAGGGCCACGTACCGGTAGGTGAAACGAACGTCCTTCACCGGGCGCCCTGAGGGGCTGATGCAGCGGACGACGATGAGGCTCGACATGTCGGGTTCGCCGAGCGTGACTTGAACGGTCTCGGTGCCGGCTCCCATCCTGACGGTGCGTTGGATCTCCACTTCGCGGGAATCGCCCCGTCCGACGCCTACGACGTACGCCCCTTCGTCGAGGCCCTTCAGCAGGAATTGGCCGGGCCCTTCGTTGATCAGCACGCGAACACGCTCTGAGGTCCAGTCAATCAGCTCGTCCCCGTCTGGAATGACCTTGACCCAAACCTGCAGTCTGGGCTGGGTCGTGGACGTGTCGTTCACGTGGACGCGTAGCAGCCTTGCGGGATGGAGCGTGATCACGCGCGGGCCGTCGTTCCCACGGTCCAGGTCGATCGAAATCTTGTCGCTTTCGAATGCGGCGACCGCGTCGGATAAGCCGAGGCTCTTCACTTCTCCGGCGTAGGCCTGCAGATCGAAGACCGGGCCAGGGAGGCGAAGGGTGGGCGACTCGGGGGACCATGCGTAGAACGTGGGCCGACGATGGCTTGCGACCGCTATGGCCGCCTCCGTGGGCTGAGTGCCATCGGGGAGACGGACGTCCAGCTCGAGCACCTGGACGGGCTTCCCCGTGAACTCGACGCTCTCGCCAACCTTGGCCGGCTCCGGTTGGATCATGAATCCCTCAGCGTGTGCGCTCACGAGGTGAGCGCCGTCCCGAAGTCCCGTGAGCCGGAAGCTGCCGGTGGCGTCGGACTCAGCGGTGCGCAGGTGGCTGGTGTCCGCGACGTCCCTTTCGAGCCACTGCGCCACGGTCTCCTCCATGCTGTCCACGGCTTCCTCGAAGCTCTTGGGCTTTCGGAAGCTCCGGCCAACATCGTCCGTGGACCTGAGCCGCAGCGTGCGATCCTGTCTGCGCTCCGTGTTGAAGGTGGAAACGACGGCGCCGGCGATCGGATGGCCGTCCTCGTCGAGCACCCACCCGGTGATCTCGCCGGTCCACGCGGGGACGTCTACATTGGCCAGCCCGTGGCTGGCGGCGACGCGCTGGGTGATTCTCTTGGCCTGGCGATGGATGACCTCTGACGCGTCCGGGGAACGGGAGGCGTCGCGGGTCTCCGCGAAGGTGGGCGCTTCCTCAGCAGAGGCGCCGCCCGGGCTCGCGGCGGGGGAGGCCAGGCCCGGAGCCCCGTTGGGCTCGGCAGCTTCGTGGCGGGATCCACGCAGCCAAAAGCCAAAGGCGGTGCCGCCCACGAGGCCAATGGCGAGGGTGAGGAAGGCGAGCTGCGAGTTCTTCATGGTGGAAGACTAACGGTCGGCACGGCCTGTTCCTTGGAGGTTCTAGGGCGTGGGGCCCGCAAGCCGCTCCGTGGGGCCAAGCTGCTTGAGGGCGTACTCGGCGGATTGCGCCTCACCCCGCGAATCGTAGGGGCCTTCGGTCCTTGCGAGGACCCAGGGGCGCGCGGCGCGCGTGGATTTGGCGCCGCCTTTCGTCTCGCCGTTGTGCTGGGCGAGGCGCGCTTCAACGTCCTTGGCGATTCCGACGTACGTCACCGAGCGCGCTTCCGAGCGAAGCACGTAGACGTACCAAGGGGACGGCGCCGCGGGGGGGGAGGCCCCCTCGTCCGCCGCGCCGCCGGAGTCCCTGGGGCCCCCAGGGCTCTTGCTCACGGAACATCCAGGTGCGAGGCGGGGGCGAACGAGCCACCGCCGCCCTTGGCGTCTTCGAGCTCTGGTGTGTACCGGCGATGGGCCGGCCCGTCCACGGGCTCCAGGCGCTCGGAGAAGCCGATGGCGCGGCGCACGGTCCATACGAGGCGGCGCGCGAAGTCGTCGATCAGGGTGTAGCTCAGGGGTACGACCCAAAGCGTGAAGAACGTGCAGATGGCCAGGCCGCCGGCGACACAGGTGGAGAGCGCGCGGTAGTCGATGCCCTGGGCGGGCGCGTCGCCCATGGCCATAGGCAGGAGACCCACGACGGTAGTGAGCGCCGTCATGAGGATCGGCCGCACGCGGGCGGCGGCGCCTTCGATCACGGCGTCGCGGCGGGTGAAGCCGTCCTGGCGCCGCAGGCGGTGGATCTTGTCGATGAGCACGATGCCGTTGTTCACGACGACGCCCACCAAGATGATGATGCCGATCCACCCGATGGAGTCCATGGGCGTTCCGGTGACGTACAGCGTCCAGAACGCGCCGAGGATCGCGAAGGGGATCGTCGTGAGCACGCTGAAGGGCAGGAGCAAGGACTCAAAGAGAATGCCCATGAGCAAGAACACCAGCACCACCGAGAGCATCGCCGCGTTCTTGAGATCCTGCATCTCCTGCATTCCGCGCACCGCAACGCTGTTGTCGCGGCCAAACGTGTAACCCCTGGGCATGTCGAGGCCGAGGAGTGCGTCGTAGCCATCCTCGACCATCTTGGCCTGGGTCGTGGGATCGGCGAGGCGCGCGGTGATCGTCGTAGAGATCTGTCCGTTGCGGCGCACGATGCGCGAGGGTGACGGTTGGAACCGGATGCTGCTGAACGTGGTGAGCGGCACCGAGCCGTTCTCGCCCCAGATGTTGAGATCCTTCAGGGTGTCGAGACCCGCATACGCCGTCTGGTCGTACTCGATGTACATCGGGACCTCGCTCATGCGCTCCTGGAAGCGGGGGAGCTGTGCGCCGCGCAGGGCCCAGCCGATGCCCCGGAGGGCACCCTGGCTGCTCAGGCCGTACGAGAATGCGACCTCGCCATCGACGTCCAGGAGCAGCTGGTCCGGCGCGTCTTCGGAGGACGTACTCACGTCCGAGAGTCCAGGGACCCGCTCGAGGATGGTCGCGGCCTGTTCCCCGAGTGCTTGCAGCTCGTCGGGGTCGGTGCCGCGGATCTCGAACGCCACGAACTGCTTCGAGGATTCACTGATCTCTTCTTCTCCGCGGAAGCGCACCGTGTGCCCCGCGAACGACGGCAGCTCTTTTCGGAGTCGGTTGCGATGCTGGTCAAGCAGCTTCGGGTCGATCACCTCGGGCCAGCGCAGGTCGATCTCGCCGCCGCCGGCGCGGAAGCGCGCGATGACGTTCTTGAAGCCGAGTTCCTCCTTGTAGCCCGCCACGAAGTCCTCGTAGCGCTGGATCTCGTCGTTGGCTTGGCCGAGGGTGAAGTTGGACTCGAGCTCCACCCAGAACGAAAGCTCACTGGAATCTTCGTCTTCGCCGAAGGCCGTGAGGGACGTGTTCTGCGAGGGGATCAAGATGGAGGCGAAGGCCACGATCGAGAGCAGAACCGCCAGGGGCCGGTGGGAGAGGGTCCACGACAGGAGGGAGCGGTTGAGGGACTGCATCCACGCCACGACCGAGTGCCCTTGGGGCACGAATCGTTCGGGGCGCTGGGGCGCGAGCCGGCCGCTCTTGCGCCAGAACGGCACGACCACCAAGACGAGGAGGCACAGGATGATCGCGGTTCGGACGCTGCCGTCGCCCGCGTTCTGGAGCGTGCTCACCGGACCGGACGGCGCGCCGATGCCTTCGAGCTGCTCCGCGGTGGCGCCGTAACCCTGGGTCCGGGTCCACGCTTGGTAGCCGAGGTAGGCGATACCGCCTGCGGCGACAATGCGGCCCGGCCATCCGAGTAGGTAGAGCGCGATACGCTCGCCCTTGTGCAGGCCCAAGAGGAGCCCGTGCAGGCCGATCCGCAAGCCGCCTACGACGTACGCGAAGGCGCGCGTCGGAAGGACCGTGATGGGGCTCAGGATCTTGCCCACGCGCTGGGCCCATCTCGGGCGATCGCCCATGACCCTGGCGGCGGCGGTGGGGATGAAGACGAGGGCCACGAAGAGGCTGAAGATGAGCGACGCGCAAAGGGGCATGCCCATGGCCTTCAGGAAGACGCTCATTCGCTGGCCGCCCATGAACATGAGCGGCAGGAACACCACCACCGACGTCATGGTCGCCAGGGCCACGGCGAGGCCAACGTCCCGGGCGCCGAGCACGGCGGCCTCCTTTGGTGCGCGGCCCATGCCCCGCTGACGCGCTATGCTCTCGATCACGACGACCGCGTTGTCCACCAACATGCCGATGCCGAGGGTCAAGCCGGTCATCGTCAGGATGTTGAACGAGCCGCCGCTGAAGGACTCGTAGGCCACGGCCAAGAGGGCCGACACCGGAATACAGAGCGCCACGCAGAGCGTCATGCGGGCCCGGCGCAGGAACAGGAGGAGCACGATCACCGCCAAACCGCCGCCCTGGATGGCGGTGCCTTTGAGGCGGTCGAGGGAGGACTCGATGAAGTCCGCTTGGTTGAAGAAGATCTCCGTGCTGAGCTTGCCTTCGAGGCGGGGGTCCTCCTCGAACCCGTCCATCACGGCCTTGAGGGCATGGCCCACCTCGACGACGTTGGCCGCCCCCTCCTTTTGGACCATGCCGTAGTAGGCGTAGTCCCCGTTGATGCGGGTGATCCGATCCCGGATGGAATTGACGCGCTCGACGGTGGCGATGTCCCCGATGCGCAGGCCCTCGCGAACCGGGTAGTTGCGGATCTCGTCGAGGTCCTTGAACCGCATGTCCGAGCGGAGGATGTACTCCGTGCCGCCCTCGGAAACTTCGCCCAGGGGCTGGGCGAAGTTGTCGGTCGACAGGCGCGAGATCAGGTTGCCGATGTCCAGGCGCGCGGCCTCGACCTTCTGCTGGTCGAGGAAGATGCGAATCGACTCGTCGAGCGCGCCCCATACGCTGACGCGGCTGACGCCGTCGACGGCTTCGAGCTTCTTCTGAACGTGTTTGTCGATCAGGGTCGCCACGTCGCTCGTGCGATCCTGCGCGAGGATGGCGAACCACATGATCGGCATGTCGCCATCGTCGCTGGCCCAAACCCAGATCTCGTCGACCTCATCGGGAAGCTCCGGCCGCGCCCGTTCGATGCGGTCGCGGAGCTCAGCCTTCGCGAGGTCGGTGTTGGCTTCGCCGCTGTACTTGACCCGCACACGGACGCTGCCAGACGAGGAGTAAGACGTGACCTCTTCGATGTTCTGGATGGTCCGGAACTGCTCCTCGAGGACCCGCGCGACCTTGTCGACGTTCTCCTGGGCGCTCGAACCAGGGTTTGGGATGATGACGGTGAAGCGCGTGCCTTGAATCCCACCTGGAAGGAACTGCAGCGGGATGCGCCCGTAGGCGATCACCCCAAGGAGCACCAGCGTCACGAAGAGCACGCCCATGGCGATGGGCCGGCTCACGGTCAGGCCGAAGAAGCCCGCCTTGATGTGCTTTTGGGCGGTGCCCGAGTTTTCCGCTGGTAACAACGCTGTCTTGCTTCGCTTTTCCATCGTTCTGTCAGGCGGAGGTGGGGACTTCTTCGGGGGCTCGCTTGGGATCGCGAATCAAGAGCGCGTAGACGGCGGGGATGACCAGCAGCGTGAGCAGCGTGGACGTCACCAGCCCGCCGATGACGGCGATAGCCATGGGGGCCCGCAGCTCAGCGCCTTCGGCCCCGACGTACTCGGAGATCACAGGCACGCCCATGAGCCAGCCCGTGAGCGGCACCAGGCCGAGCACGGTCGTGGCGGTGGTCATGAGGATCGGGCGCAGGCGTGCGCGGCCTGCCTCGAGGATCGCGGCGCGCACCAGGAGGCCCTCGGCCCGCTTCTGGTTGATGCGGTCCACGAGAACGATGGCGTTGTTCACGACGATGCCCGCCAACAGGATCAACCCAATGAACACGACCACCGAAAGGGGCACGTTCAGGAAGCTGAGTAGCAGGATCGCGCCGACACCCGCGAGGGGCACGCTGAAGAGGATGACAAAGGGCTGGACCAGGGACTCAAACTGGCACGCCATCACGACGTAGACCAGGAAGATGGCGAGCAGCAGGGCGAACTTGAGGCTCTTGGTGCCCTCGTCCAGCTCGCGCTTCTGGCCGCCAAGGCCAATGGTCACTTCCCGTGGCGGGCGAAGGCCGTCAATGGCCTCCTGCACCCGGGTGTTGAGTCCGCCGACGTCCTGGCCCGAGCTGGCCGCCGTGACGAGCACAGCCCTTTGCCCACCGATGCGGCGGATCTCCGCCGGGCCTTGAACCCGCTCGATCGTGGCCACCGCGGAAAGCGTGACGGGGTCGGGGGAGGTGGGGTTGACGATGAGCTCACCCACGTCCGCGAGGGACGCGAGCACCGATTCATCGCCCCGCGATCGCACGTCGATGCGGTCGTCGCCTTCGACGAAACGCGTGCTGACGTTACCCAGGACCTGGTCGCGGACGTAACCCGACACCGTGGCAAGGTCGAGGTCGTAGGCCAAGGTCTTGTCCCGGTCGAAGGTCACCCTCGCCTCGGGGTAGCCGGGCCGAACGGTGGTACGCACGTCCGTGAGGCCGGGGATCGCCGAGAGACTCTCCGCTACTTCCGCGGCGGCGATCTCGAGATCGCCCAGGTCCCAGCCTTTGACCTCGACCGCGATGGCTGCGTCCAAGGCGAAGGGAGTTGGCCTCCGGACGTCGATGACTTCCATTTCGGGGATGTCCGCCACCAGGCCGCGGACGACGCCGATGAGCTCCTCCTCGACTTCCGCTCCCAGACCGCCGTCCAGGCGTACGGTCAGGCGGGCGGTGTGCTCGTCTTCGATCTCTCGCGTCAGGGTGTCCTTCTCGACGCCGACCGTCAGGGACGTGAGGTTCACGCGGTCCATGCGACGGACATTGGAGGCGAGGGCCGAGTAGATCACCTCGGAGTCTTCGATGGGGGTGCCCACCTTGAGCGATAGGAACGCCGTGAATTCCCCCTGGTGCACTTCGGGGATGAGCTCGAGCCCGAGGGTCTTGCCCCGCTCGTAGGCGAACCAGCCGAGCACGCCAAGGCCCCCGATGATCAGCAGCGGGGCAGCCAGGGCGAAGCGCAGGAGCTGCGGGTAGATGCCGTCGACGACGCGCCAGAGCAGGTCGAAGAGCATCTTGAAGGGCCAGGTGACGACGAACAGGATCGCGCCGACGACCAGCGCGATGGCGATGGCCACCCTGGCGATGAGGAAGCCCGCGAGCATCAACACGCCCACGAGCAACGTGCGAATGCCGCCCATGAAGCCGGGGTCCGCTCGGAAGTCGAAGAAGCTTCCGAAGAAGCTCCCTTGGCGCGGCGCCGTGAGCTTCGACCAGAGGCTCGAATCCGCGGCCAGGAAGGGGCGCGACGCGAGCATCGGAATGAAGAGCACGGCGACGAGGAGCGACACCAAGAGCGAAGACACAACCGTGACCGCCTGGTCCCCGAAGATCTGGCCCGCAATGCCCTGGACGAACACGATGGGGGCGAAGACCGAAACGGTGGTCAAGGTCGAGGCCGTGATTGCGCCTGCGACCTCGGCCACACCGCGTACGGCGGCCTCCTGAAGGGAATCGCCCTCCTCTCGGCATCGGGTGATCGACTCGAGCACCACGATGGCGTTGTCCACCAGCATTCCGACCCCCAGCGCAAGGCCGCCCAGGGACATGATGTTGAGGGACACGTCGAGCAGGAACATCGGCGCGAAGGTCACGACCACGGAGATCGGGATCGCCACCGCGATGATCAGCGTCGCCGATAGCCGCCGCAGGAACATCCAAATCACGGCGATCGCAAACAGCGCGCCGAGAATGGCCGACTGCTTGACCTCGTTGACCGCGTCGGCGATGAACGTGGACTGGTCGGAGAGCAGCTCGAGGGACGCTTCATCGCGCATGTTCCACGCCAGGAAGCTCAGCTTCGAGCGGTCGGACCAGTCGATCTCGTCCTGGGTCTTGCCTTTGTACTTGAGGGCGAGGGCCTCCTGCTCGGGCGTGCCGAGGACCGCGGCGCGCACACGCTGGGCCACGTCGACGATGTTGGCGCCGGCCTCGCGGTAGACGGCAATCTCGACCGCCTCTCGGCCGCCGAGCTTCGTGACGACCTCCCGCTCCGCGTGGGTCCGGTCCACCTTGGCCACGTCCCGTACGCGCACCACCGCGTCACCAATGCGGGCGATGGCGAGGTTGCGGATCTCTTCGACGTTCTGAAACTCGTTGAGCGTCCGCACGAGGTAATCCGTGGACCCCTCTCGGATCTGTCCGCCGCTGGCGTTGAGGTTCTCCTGGGCGAGGCGCTGACCGATGAGCGCGGGGTCCAGGTCCATGGCCGCCATTTTGAATGGGTCCACCTGGACGCGGATCTCCTCTTCCATGCCGCCGCGTACCTGGACGGCTGCGACGCCGGTGAGGCCCTCGAGGTCGCGCTTGATGCGCTTCTCCGCGAGCCAGCGAAGCCGGATCAGGGTCTCCTCGTCGATATCGCCCGCGCCCTCTGGGGGCGCAACGCCAAAGCGCAGGATCGGATCCAGGTTCGGGTCGTAGCGCAGGATCAGTGGCTTGTCCGCCTCCTGGGGCAAGAACACGCCGTCGAGGCGGTCGCGCACCTCTTGGACCGCGAAGGTCATCTTCGTGCCCCAGTCGAACTCCAGCACCACGTCGCTGGTGCCAGCGCGGCTGATGGAGGTCGTCTCGACGAGCTTCGGAAGGGTCGCTAGCGACTCCTGGAGCCGCACCGAAATGCGGTCCTCGACGTCCTCGGGCGCGGCGCCCGGGAAGGTCGTCCGTACGGTGAGTGTCGGGTAGCTGATCTCCGGCAGGAGGTCGACGGGTAGCTTCGAGAACGACACGACGCCGAACACGCCCAGGGCGAACATCAGCATCGTGATGGCCACAGGCCGCGTGGCGACGAACGCCAGGGCACTCTTTGCGGCCTCCGCGGTGCCGCCGGTGCTCAGGAAGTCCGTGTCTTCGCCCGAGGGGACGATGGGGTGGGCGATGGGGGAAGTGCCAAGGGGCACCTCGGAGG
>CAJXRJ010000232.1 GCA_913058555.1 uncultured bacterium | reverse complement strand
CGCCAAGTACTGAGGCGCGCCCCGCCCGGATCGTCAGGCGCCCCCCCCTAAGCCTTGGCCCTTGCCCTGTCCCCGAAAAGGGGCCCCGAGAAGGAGCCCCAGCCATCCGGCCATCAAGAGGACACCGCCGATCGGGGTGATCGCCCCGAACCATCGGGGCGCGCCGAGGGCCATCGCGTAGAGCGTCCCTGAGAAGATCAGGACCCCCGCAACCATCAACACAGGCGCCCTTCGCGATCGCCATGGGAGCGCGCCGATGGCGACGATGGCCACCGCATGGACGAGCTGATAGTGGGCCGCCGTCTTCCACCAGTCGATGCGCTTCGCCCGCTCCGCAGCCTCCAGCGCCGCCCCGTCCAGCATGCCCTGCAGCCCGTGGGCACCGAAGGCGCCGAGGGCTACGCCGAGGAAGCCAAGAAGAGCCCCAAGGGAGACCGCGGCATGCGGCGATGGGGTGGCTTGGCCAGAATCGGGACTTTCTGTGACCGCAATGGAGTTGTTCATACGGAGATTCCGAAGCCTCCCGCCCAGGGCGGGGTAGTTTTCGATTGGAGGGTCGTGCGCCAGGGGGGCGGACTGGGCCCCCGGTCCGAGGAGTTCAAAACACGCACACTATGATCCAAGCAGGGATTCGAAACGGGAGACAGGGCTGGAAGATGGCCCTGACGATGGCTGCGGGCCTCACGCTCGCCGCTCCGGGCGCCCTCGCACAGGGCAGCCAGGCCCCTACGGCCGGCACTTCCCCCTCGGTGGAAGACCTTGGCGGCATGACGGTGTCGTCCTTCGCTCCGCCCCTCGCGGCTGCGATGCTTCCCGGCCGCATGCTGGAGATCACGATGAATGTCCCCGGCCAGGTATGGCAGGAGCGTTTTGTCGTCGGCATCCCGTCCCAGATGCAGAACCCCGCACCGGTTCTCACGATGTTCCACGGCTACGGCGAGGACCCCCGGGACGTGATGACCCGGAGCTCCCTTCCCGCCGAGGCCATGAGCCGCGGCTGGATCGTGTTCATTCCGCTGGGCGCCCACCACTTCAACTACGGCATCGACTACGCCCAGGACAACATCGAGGACGGCTTCGAGTTCCTTGGCGCTCGCCTGCCCATCGATATGGACCGGATCTACGGCGTGGGCTTTTCCATGGGCGGCGGCGCCGCCGCGAGCTACGCCGCGCGCCACCTCGACCCAGAGCACGTTCAGTTCGCCGCCCTTGTGAACCACACCGGGACGACGTCCCTGCGTGCCACGTACCAAACGTCGAACGACACGGCCCTCTTCAGCAGCCCGCTGATGTTCGGCGCGACCCCGGATCAGAACCCGTTCGTCTACCAGCGCAGCTCCACCGTGGATTCCGACCCGGGCGCTGGCCTCGTCGATACGAACGCTGAAATGGCCCGCAACCTCGGGACCATCCCGCTCCAGAACTGGTACGCCGTATTCGACGTGAACCAGACCATCATCGAACAGACGGTGCTCTTGGACGAGCGCGTGGGAGCCCTTGGCGGGTCGACCGAAGAAATCGTGGTCCAGTCGGCCGTGCACCAATGGGGCACCCTCGATCCGATCGCCGTCATCGACTGGTTCGAGTCCAAGACCCTGAGCGCCCCCGGCCCCGGGGACGTGACCCGGACCCTCGCGGACCGCGACGGGCGCTGGCACTCCCTCCAGATCGAACAGCGCACCGCCGGCGACTTCACTCCGGTCCTTTGGAGCAGCCAGACCGGCGTCAACGCGCTCTACCTGGTCGACATCAAGAACGCCGCGGCCATCGCCACGGACCTTCGGGATCAACAGCTCGACCCGGCCCGTCCGATGCACGTCATCGCCCAAACGCTCGATGGCCACGCGCCGATCCTTCGTATCTCGGGCTTCACCCAGGCACCCAGCTCGGTGAACTACCGCGGCCGCGTGGTGTCGAACTGGAGCTTCGACGCGGCGACAGGAACCCTGACCGTGGAAGAGACCGGTGCCGCCACCTGGGCACACTGGGTCATCTTGCCCTGAGCCAACGGGCCCCCCTCATCGACTACCCGGGAGATAGAAACCGGGGAGAGAAAACCAGGGAGAGAAAACCGGGCGAGCCGGGGGTCCAGGTGGGGACGAATCCTGAACCCCCTCCCGGGGAAGTGACCGGTCTGGGAGGACCGGCCGGTTGCAGAGCGACTTTTGAGCCAGGGAGGTGGCTCGGCGCCCCAGGGGTGGGAATGGGGCTTCTCAGTGGATCAGCCGCGCGACCAACGTCGAACGGAAGATCCCAGCGCATGGCCTCGGGCCGTGAAAGAAACAAGAAGGCAATTCCTATGCCAATGCTTCTGACTGGCTAGGACGCACTGAGCGCGCCTGACGTTCCCTCCAATGTCCCAAGGGCAAGACAGCTCGGTGAGCGGAATCGAACATGCAGGCCCCGCCGAGCAGGGGGGCGCACAAAAAAAGAGGCCGTCCGCGACCTGCATCACGGACAGCCTCCACTTCCAATTCCTGCTCAAGCCTTCACATCCCTGCAGATGATCTGGCCCTCTGACGGAAGGGGCTAATGGGGTTTCTCCCCGCGGTTACCTTCGAGAAGGTCACGAATTCGTGACTCCCGTTCCCGGGGCTCAACCCGAGCCGTCTCCGTGTCCTTCTCAGCCCCCTTATTGGGTGCGACTTTGGGTTCCGCACCCCCGAGGCTCTTGATCAATGCGTCGTAGTAGGCATCGAGGTGATCCGCGTCCGCGTCCGTCAAAGCGGGCGCAGGGCGTGTTTTAAGCCCCATTCCGATGGCTCGACGGGTCATATCCGCGATCGTGGCCGTGTCCTCGTGTCGGTCTTCCGAGAGGAGCTGAGCCAGTTCTTTCCCGAGTGTTTCCACCGGGTCACCGGCCGTATGAATCGAATCCCGCAAGCACTCCGCGAGCTGCGCGGCCAAGGCCGAGCGGCGGAATCCCCGGGACGCTTCCCGGAACGAAGGTGCCGCGATGTCGCGGTAGGCGAACGCCAGCTCCCGCTCCGTGGCCTCGTCTGTAGGAACGGCTTCGCCGGGCGTCACCGGCTTCCAGCGCAGGCGCGCCGTGGCCACAGGCCGATCCGCCTTCGCATCACCCGACGCGATCTCAATCTCGTACAGGCACGTTACCTGATGGCCTGCGCCGATCTCGCCGGCATCAACCTTGTCGTTACGGAAGTCCTGGTCCCGGACCGCTCGGTTCTCGTAGCCAAGCTGGCGCCAGCGCAAGACCACCTTCGGATCGAACTCGACCTGGATCTTCACGTCCTTGGCGACCGTCACGAAGCCGCCCACAAAACGATCCACGATGGCCCGCCGCGCGTCGGCGGCGTTGCCGACGTAGTCGCACACGCCCTCGCCTTTGTCCGCGAGCTGCTCGAGGAAGACGTCGTTGTGGTTGCCCATGCCGACGCCGATCGTGTTCAAGAACACGTTCCGGTCCGAGAAGGCCGCGACGTCGTCTGCGATGCGGTTCTGATCGGTCTGGCCAACGTTGGCGACGCCGTCCGAAAGGAACACGACCCGGGTCTGGGTTCCTTCGGCGATGGTCCGCTCCGCCATGTCGTAGCCGAGCTTGAGGCCCGCCTCCGCGTTGGTGCTGCCGTCGGGCTGGAGCCCGAAGAGCGCCGTCTCGATCAAGTCGCCGGCCGTGGCGGGCGTTGGTTCAAGCACCACCGACGCGTCGGTGGAGAAGCGCACGATCGAGATCGTATCCCGCTCATCGAGCTGGTCCACGAGCAGGCGCAGGGCGTGCTTCACGAGCTCCAGCCGGTTGTTCTCGCGCATCGATCCAGAGGTGTCGACCACAAAGGTCAAGGCCAGGGGCGGCCGCTCCGCAGGGGCGACGTCCTTGGCGCGCACGCCAATCCGCAAGAGGTAGCGATTCGCCGCGCCACCAAAGGGGCTCGGGCTCAGCTCCCCGTTGATGCCGAACGTGTCTTCGGTCGGGCAGGTCAGGTCCGGCTTCAGGAAGTTCACGAACTCCTCAGTGCGAATCTGGGCGCGCTGGGGCAAACGCCCTTCCGTGAGGGTGCGCTTGGCGAGGGCAAAGCTGGCCGTGTCCACGTCCGCCGCGAAGGTCGAGAGCGCATCGCGCTGGGAGATCACAAACGGGTTGTCTCCCCAGAAGCGGAAGAACATGTCCCGGGGGCGTTCACCCGGAAGGGCCCTCGGCTCGTGGACCGAGTGGCGGTTTCGGTGGGGTGGATAGACGTGCAGACCGAAGTCGTGGCCCTCAAACCTGCCGCCGCCGCCGCCGGCCCCGCGTCGCTTCTCGCTCGAACCCAAGCCGCGGCCAAGGTACATCTCGTCGTCACCGGCCATGATCTCCAAGTTCGACCCGTAGCCCAGGGACTTCAACTCGGGGGCGGCGCCACTCGTAATGGACCGCTTCGCCGACGGCGCGGGCGCAGGAGAGGCAGGCACACTCGAACCTGTCGCCGAGAAGGGCAGAGTCACAGGAGAACCCGGTCCCGAGATCGCGAGGTTGGGTGCCGGGCTGCCCGGCCCCGCGGGTTTCGTCACCACACCAAGGAACGCCCCAGCCGCAGGGGCTCCACCACCGGGCGCCTCGTACCAAACCCCGGTCGCCTTCTTACTGGCAGGGGGGACGGAGTCGGCTGCCCCGCGGTACCTGTCCTCGACATCGCCCAGGGCGTACAAAGCCAATGTCTCGCCCGTCGGGGCGGCGGGATCCGTGACCGGGGGCAACGTGAGGGCATCGACCGGAACGGCTCCGCCCGACGAAAACGCGCGCGTCCTGGCCTGTGACGGCTCCGCGTAACCGAACCTGGCCTCGCCGCTCGCTTCCTCGGAATCGGCGGTCTCATTGCTCTTCAGCACCTCGCTGAAGTAGCCCGTGGAAGGCGCCGCTGCGGCGTTCGTACCGGGCACTCCCTTCTCGCGGGGGTCAAGGCCGGCGGAAGCCATGTCCTCGAGCCCGTTCGTGACGTCCTCGATGGTCGTATCATCGAGCCCACGGAACTTGGCCCTGTCGCGGGTCGAGCGAATCGCTGTCCCACCCGCTACGTCGACGTCCTCTCCGGGCTGGCTTCCCTGCGCGAACCAGATTCCGCCCCCCACAAGGAGCGTCGCCGCCGCAGCCCCCAGAACCGGCGAGCGGTACCAAGGCGTGTTCGTGATCAACTGGCCCGCCGGAGCCACGTTGCCCGCTGGCCCCGCCGCCGCCTCGAGGACCGCCTCCATGCGGCCCTTGCTCAAGACTGATGGCAGGCCCGCGCCGGCCGCAGCGCTTTCGCCGCCCATGGCGCCCCGCACCAGCGAGACGGTCGCTTCCAGCTCGACCTTCTCGGCCTGGAGCTCGGCGGACCCCAGGAGCGCAGCTTCGACCTGGGCCGACTCCTCCGCGCTCGCTTCGCCGAAGACCACCTTGCAGAGGAGGTCGTACATATCGGGCTGCTGGGCCCCGGCGTCCATTTCGTTGTCGTTGTTCTGTTCCATCTTTCGCTCTCCTAAAACTCCCTCAGGCCTCGAGGATTGGGCTCAGCTGAGCCGCCAATGACTTCATCCCGCGACTGATCAGCCAGCCCACGGTTCCGACCTTGCGGCCTGTGATCGCCGCGATCTCTGCATACGTCTTGTCGTGCAAGAGGCGCAGGGTGACGGCTTCGCGTTGGTCCTCGGGGAGGTCGATGAGGGTGCGCTCGATCAGCGCCTGGGTGTCCGTGGCGTCCACGGCTTCCAGGGCGGGGTCCACCCGGGACCCCATGGGCGTTGCGCCCTCTTCCTGCGCCCGGGTCTCTTCCCGGTCGCGACGTCTTGTGTCGGCTCGCATGTTGTCGAGGCATTGATTGCGCGTGACTCTGTGAAGCCAGGCGCCGATCCCCAGTTCGAGCGCAATGTCGTTGTCGGGATCCGGCGGCGTCCTGGCTAGTGTCAGAAGCGCTTCCTGCACCGCGTCCTCGGCGGCCCCGCCGCCGTGCCTGAGGAGCATGGAGGCGTGCCGCAGAAGCTGGCCCTGGTGCCGCTCGACCAATTCCCGGAAGGCACCGGCGTCCCCCGAGCGATAGGCACGGAGAAGGTCGGCGTCGGTGGCCACCCCAGAGGGATTGTCTGGGGGGCCCTGGGGAGGGTCAGAGCGCGCGGGTTTTGTCATGCGGAAAAGCGTTCTCACCATAGGAACGCCGCCCTCCCAAGGTCACTTGGCGATTTCTCACTATTCGCCCACCGAATCAGCGGCAACAAAAACGGCGGCTCCCCCACCGGCTGGTCGGGGAGCCGCCGTTTTGGCGGTACCGGAATTGGTATCGAGCTACTCGCCGATCAGGAGCCTGACCATCGCGTTGATGTCGATCACCGAGGGCACGCTCGGGTCGTTGCTGTTGAGCGTCACGCTTTCGAAGTTCAGGTTCTGCGCCGCCTGCTGGGCGAGGTAGATCCGGCCACCGACCGTGTCGAGGGCCTTGTTGCGGAGCTCGTTTCGAAGGGCCTCCGCCTTGGCCACCGCCAGATTGCCGTTGGCGATCGAGGTCTCGAAGGCCGCGTCTGACTGAGCCCGCGTTTGCTGGTCGTAGATGTTGGCTTCGGCCACGACCTCGGCGATCGCCACTTCGTTGTCCGACCGAACCGTCTGCAGGTCCTTGTCCCGGTCGCCGCGCAGCTCCTTCTCGGCCGCTTCAATCTCAGCGGACTTGGTCTCCGTCAGTCCGCGTTCGTCTTCCACGAGGCGCTGGGACTTCGCAAGCTCCAGCGTTTGGTAGGTCAACTGCTTGGCCTGGAGGCGCTTCTCGTAGCCGTCCTGGAATCGGACGGCGCGGATCAGAACCTGGTCCGGCTTGACGTAGTACTTCGAGAGGTTCTCGGTGAGGCTCGGCATCGCCTCCGCGGCGATCTGCAGACGCTTCTCCGTGCTGAAGATCTCCTCCGAGGAGAGCTTCGCAAGCTCCTCGCGCATCGTCGACTCAATCGTGTCCACGGCCAAGACCTTGTACTTCTGGGCGTTGCCCTGACTGACAATCTTGTTCGCGCTGCCTGCGATCACCTGATAGGTGACGGTCAGGTCGTAGGTCGCGAGGTTGCCATCCTTCGTCCGCATCTCGAGGGGCGCTTGGACCATGCCAATGCCCCTGGCGCGGCTCTGCTGGGAGAACGTCACGAAGTGCGTGCGCCGGTCGATCATGTGCCACTTGTGCACACCGGGGATACGAAACGCAAACCCGGTCGTCGCGTCGGTTTCGGAGACGCCGCCTGCAATCAGGTTCTGCTTCACGCCGTAGGACCAGGGGTGCACGCGCACGAAGAGCGTCGCAGCCACCAAGAAGCCCAAGAGGACGAGCCCAAGGACCGTCACGAGTATTTTTGCGAGGGCGTTCATTGTCCGTCTCCTGTACTGGCGGGAACGAGGCGCTGAGTATCCGGTTTGCCGGACCCGCTGTGCTCGAGGCGCTGGGGCGCGGGGTCTTTGCTGTAGGGAACGAGGGTGAACCTCACGTTGAGGAGCTTCTCGATGAGAGCCTCGCGCACGACCACTTCGCCGCGCTGCTCAAGGGCCGCAGCCTTGCTCTCGATGCCCTCCGCTTCCTTGGTGTACTTGGCCACAAGGCCCTCCGCCTCCGCGGTGAGGCGTGCCTCTTGGGCCGTGCCCTCAGCTCGCCTTTCGGTGGCGTACGCGTCAGCGCTACGCTTCACTTGAATAGAGAGCTGCTCCGAAGCACGGAGCTCGCGGATCATGGCGCCCTGGAGCTCCTGCATCTCGACGTCCTTCTCCTTCCGGACGGCCGCCAGGCGCTGCTCCTTCTGCTCGGTGATCTGGTTGAAGCGCGCCTTGAGCTCTTCGACCTCCTGGTCCGCTTCCTTGCGCATCTCGATGGCGCGCTCGTAGGAGCTGTCGAACTGCGGCGTCGGCGTGACGATCCGAACCACGCGCAGGCCGTGGTCCTTCAGGATCTTGTTCATCCGAACCTTGGCCGCTTCCGGGGCCTGCTTGTACGTCGTCGGGTCCGAAACATCGACGGCGCCGTAGATGCCGAACTCGTCCCGCAGAACCGAGCGGGCGTAGGCCTTGATCCACTCATGCTTGTAGGCGTCGCCGGGGCCGGAGTCGCTGAGGATGATGTCAGAGGCCTCGGGGATCAGCTCGTACTGGATCTTCAGCTCGTCGAACCAGAAGTTCGAGCCGTCCTTCGCGCGCACCGTCAGGAACGGCACCTTGCTGAAGCTTCGGTACTCGTTGCCCTCCATCACGAACTCCTGGGTCGTCCGGTCGATCTTGTAGACGTCCATCAGGAATGGGATATAGAACTGATATCCCGGCTGGGCGATGACCGTCTCCGTGCCGGCAAGGTAGTTCACCCGCAGGGCAACCTCGTTGGCCTCGACGCGGGTCACGCCGAGCTTGCCGCTGATTCCGAGGAACGCGAGCAGGATCAGGGTGATCGCCAGGAGGACTCCGGCCACCCTCACCATCGGCGGCATGTCAGAAAAGTCGGGGGGGGTGAAGCCGCCTCCGCCGCCTTTGCCCCTCTTCGATTGCCAGGGCGGGTCGAAGGAGCCGCCACCAGGGCGTCTCGCTTCTCCTCGGTCAGATGATTCGTCCATTCTTGATAGGGCTGAAGCTCGCGCCGGCTCAGCTCAGGCTCGATGTGGGGAGATCGCCGCGCTGCGACAGGCAGAACGACATGGGGGTGCGAGGCCGCCTTGTGGGGGCTACTTGCACCTTGGGGAAAGGCCTACTCTGGGCCCTGACGGGAATTCAGGGGGCCCCGCCTGTTTTTCCCATCGGGTCCGATAGCGATCCCCATGCCCGAATGATCCAGAATCCGGCCCATGGAATTCGATCCCAACGGAGCGTCGGCGCCCGGAAGCGGCATCTTTGGCCTCCCCCACGGCCCAGAGGACGCCTACATCCACGTTTATGGGGTGCCGTTCGAGGCAACGACTTCCTATGGCGGCGGCACCGCCGGTGGTCCAGCGGCCGTCCTCGAGGCGAGCCGGCAAATCGATCTCTTCGACCTGCTCTTCGGACGGCCTTACGAACGCGGGATCTGGATGGCCCCGATCGACCCCGAGATCGAGTCCTGGAGCCGACAGGCCCGGGCCCTGGCGGCGCCCCTCATCGAAAAGGGCGGGGCGGAGCCCGGGGACGGGGCCGCGGTGGCGGAGATCGACCGCCTCGGGGCGGAGGTCAACGCCAAGGTCCGCGGAGCGGCCAAGGCCGCCTTCGACCGAGGCAAGTTCCCGGTCACCCTGGGCGGCGATCACTCCACGCCCTTCGGCGCGATCGCGGAAGCCGCCGCTCGATTCGACGGTCTCGGCATCCTCCAGTTCGACGCCCACGCGGACCTGCGCCCGGCCTTCGAAGGCTTGCGCTGGTCCCACGCGTCGATCCTGCACAACGTCCTGGCAGAGTGCCCCGGCATTTCCTCCCTGGTCCAGGTGGGTATCCGCGACCTCTGTGAGCAGGAGTACCACACCGCGGAGTCCGACCCACGCATCCACGCCGTCTACGACAGGGACCTGGACCGCGCGCGCTTCGATGGGAAGGTCCGTGAGCTGGCACGGCGCACCATCGCGAAGCTGCCCGATCACCTGCACGTCACTTTCGACATCGACGCCCTCGACCCGGCGCTGTGCCCCAACACCGGCACCCCCGTCCCGAACGGTCTTCGGTGGGACGAGACCATGGTGTGGCTGGAAGAGCTCCACGCGAGCGGCAAGCGAGTCGTGAGCCTCGACCTTAATGAGGTCAGCGCCGGCCCCCGTGATTCGAATGAATCGGAGACCGGCGCTGATTCGATGGATGCTGACTCGACGGATGCGGGCCAGAGTGATTCTGACCCCTGGGACGCCGTCGTGGGCGCCCGCCTTCTCTACCGCCTGATCGGCGCGTCGATCACCTCTTCTTCTCGTCCTTCTTC
>CAJXRJ010000231.1 GCA_913058555.1 uncultured bacterium | reverse complement strand
CCGCGCTCTCGATCGGTGGTGCCGCGCCCTCGGGCGATGTGGATCTTTCGACAGTGACTTTCGACGGTGCGACGATCGACGCCATCTACCGCACGAACCCCGCGCTCATGCGTGAGTTCGCGGTGCGAGTGCGCGATGCCGCCAGTAACGTCAACGTGGAGGAGTACATCGTTCAGTCCGCTTCTTACGACGAGATGGCCGATGCCTTCACGGTCACGGTGGACCCCCGCGGCGATTCGTTCCGGGATCAGTTGGCCCTGGCGACGCCGGAAGTGGAGCTCGTTCCGTTCTTCTTCCGGCTTGAGGCTGGCGGCGTGACGGACGCGTACCCGACGAACACGTCGATCCGCATCCTGTTCGACGCAGCTGTGGTCAACGAAGTGACCGGCTTGCCCAGCACGACCCCGGGTGACATCTTCAGCGGTGGCAACGTCGCGGGCTTCACGCCGAACATCGCGGACCTGAACGCTCAGGCCTGGGACTTCGTGCGAGTGAAGTTCGAGTTCAACATCAACTCTGGCGGTGGTTCGATCACGCAGGACGACATCGATCGTCCGCGCCCGGGCCTCAGCTACTTCAGGATCCCGTACACGTTCTGATCCTGGACTGCGCCTGATTCCCCCCTCCGGGGAATGATCTCAGACCCGGGCCCCTGACCGCCATCGCGCGGACAGGGGCCCGGGTCTTTGTGTTGCGTCTACCGTCTGTGGGCCGAGATGCGCCCAAAGCGCCGGTCGGGTCGTTCGCTGCCGCACGGGCGCCGGGCGCGCCAGCCGTCCCTCGGGGTCAGTCGCGGGGCTTGGTCCCGTAGGGCGGATGACGGAGATTCGAGCTCACTGGGCTCTCCGAGCGGATCTCACCGTCAGCTTGGGCGTCGAAGGTGAGGCGGTGTCTCGACTGGGCACGGGGCTTGCGCTCTGGGAGCTTGTCTTTGTCAACCGGTTTCCCGCCAGGTGCACACCATGAATCGATCATCTGTTCTCTCCACGGGCCTCCGTGCCCGGTGGCTCGCCTGCGTCCTTGGCGCATGGACCGTCAGCTCGTGCGGTGGATCCACGGGCTCCTCTGGGCCTAGAACCGGAGTCTCGGCCGGCGACTTCGCCGTTTCCGGCGTCTCCGTTCTCGAAGGGGGCGTGTGGCAGCTCAATCGCCCAATCGACGTGACTTTCAACGCAGACGTCGACTTTCGCTCGGTGTCGCTGTCGACAATCCAAATCGTGGATGGGCAGGGCGTGCCCGCGGTTGGCATTTTCAGCCATGTCTCACCGCGCGTGGTTCGTTTTCAGCCCGCGTGCCCCGGCGGCGACGGTGACGCGCTCGCTGGCTTGTTGCCTGGGCGGGCCTACCGAGTGGTCGTGCCCTCCGAGTCGAACGGCAGCCTCGGAGGCGGAGTGACGGTGGAGGACGCCGCGGGCCAGCGGCTTAGCTTCGGCTCGACGGTGAACTTCACAACGCCTTCATCGAACGATCCATTGGTGCTCTACGTGGATCTGGTCGCGGGGCCGCCGGCGGTGCGCGTGCGAGGGCTCGGGGCGCTGCCCCTGGATTCCACTTCGGGTTCCTACGTGGAGTTTCCCGGGCGCGACGCTCCAGACGATCGAGCCTACTTCGCGTTGGATCCGGTCACGCAGCTCGGGGGGCTCGAAACGGAGGTACCCCTCAACCTCTACAGCGACGAGCGCCAGCGGTTCGCGTTCGTGCTCGAGTTCAATCAACCGATCGACGCCTCGCCTTCGAACGTTCATCCTCGATTGATCGGTCTCGAGTACCTTCGTCCCGATCCACAAACCGGAGCTCCGGACTGGGCCTCCGTTCCTTCCAGTGTGGAGCTCCTGTCCAACTGCGATGAACGGGGCGCTTCAGTGCGTGTGACACCGTCGGGCATCGTGCCCCAGGGCTCACGCCTGCGCGCCGTCGTCCGCGAGGGCTTCGCCGATCTCACCGGGGACCGTGTACCGGCAACTCTCGTGAATTTTGCCGAAGTCCGATCGGGCCTCGCCGATCCGGGGAACCCGGATGCGGCAGCGCGGGACGACGGCGTGGACGAGATCTTGGAGCACTTCAATGCCGGGGGCGAAGCTGATGGGTCCTTGGAAGACACGGAGCTCTCGTCGCCCAACCCAAGGGCCAACTGGAGCTTTGATTCGGCTCCGGGAGTCCTCGAGGGGTCCTTTGATTTCGGCGGTACTGGGGGCCCTGGGGGCCAATTCGATTGGGTCATTCCGATCAATGAGACCGTTATCCTCAGCACCGACGCGGACACGATCCTCGGTGGGCCGGGGGGCGTCCCCTCAAGCAGTCAGTCGGTGATCGGCGGCATCGTGAACGTGCGCGATCTCATCGTGCAGCGCGGCGCTACCTTGGCGATCGTCGGGTCCAACACGGCGACGATCCTCGCCACGCGGAACGTGATCGTTGAGGGGAGCATTCGAGTCGACGGCGCCGATAACCCTGGCGTAGGGACGCTTGGCACCACGAACATCCCTGAGTTCGGTGCCAAGGGCAATGCGGGCGGCGGCGATGGGGGCATTGGCTCTTTTCGAACGGCTTCTTCTACGGCCCGCGGCGGCGCAGGCTTTGGGGCCTTCGGTTCCCCCGGCCTGGGCGGCCAGGGAGGTGAGACCGGCTTTGCTCCGCAAGGGATCTGCGCCACGGAGAACCGCCGCGGCGCCGGCGGCGGTGGCGGGCGACTCGGTGAGGACATTCGATACTTCTGGGCCGGTCCCAGCGGTGGCGCCGCCCTGAGGCTTTGCCAAACCCTCGTAGGAATGGACGCGGAGCCTGGCTTCATCGGATCGATCCTTGGCACGGGCGCGGTGACCCAATCGGCACCTCCCCAGGGGGGCGCCGTCGGGCCCTCGCCGTTCATTGATGCGGACGACTCGAACAACTTCTTCGGGACATCGCTCCTGCCTAGCGGTGAGCTGGTGCGCGGGGAGTTGATCCATGTCTGGGCTGGCGCAGGCGGGGGGGCAGGGGGAGACGCCTCGACCAGCGCGACGTTCCCAGTGACCCCCTTCTCGCGCACCGCGGACGAAAAGGGCTCAGGTGGGGGTGGAGGCGCCGGCGGCCTCGAGATTCTCGCCATCGGGGACGTGCGGATTGCGGCTCATGGCTCGATCTCGGCGGATGGCGGCACGGGTGGTGGTGGCGAAAACACGTCGCAGTTCAATCGCGTCGGAGGTGGCTCGGGCGGCGGCTCTGGCGGACACATCGTGATCTCCACAGCGGGCTCGATCATCATTGAGGCCGAGGTGAATAGCGGCGTCGTTGGGCCGTTCTATAGCGATGATCTCGTCAACGGCATTGGCGCTGCGTTCATTCACGAGAAGCGCCCCCTTCGGGCCCTTGGTGGCCAAGGCGGCGCCGGTCGCTCGAGCTTCTGCGGCGCGAACGAGGACGGGGAGC
This sequence comes from uncultured bacterium, assembly GCA_913058555.1. Classification (GTDB taxonomy): domain Bacteria; phylum Planctomycetota; class UBA1135; order UBA1135; genus Saltatorellus. The sequence continues at coordinate 6,505 of CAJXRJ010000231.1, read as the reverse complement.
GGGGTTGGGCCGCGGACGCGATTCCCTTCGAAGCCTTCGAGGGAGACCCCACCATCCCTCCCCAAGGAGTCTTGTCGTGGTTGTCCGCGTGCAACCGAACGAACCCGAACTGCGGAGATTCGCCACCAGAAGGGACTCTGCCTGGGGCGGGCGGCGACGGTGGACCTGGCATCATTCAGCTCCACGTCGCTGATCCAAGGACCCAGATCCGCTTCCCGAATCGTCCGGGGGTCTATGGCGGCGTGCCGGTACCGGGAAGCCCTGGAACGGTGACGGATTCCGTCGATCCAACGTATTCAATGGCTCCACCGCCGCTGGGCTGGACAACGCCCATCGCGCCTGCTGACCGATTGATCCCGTTCTTTAGCGCTCGCTCCGAGTCCTTCTCCGACTGGATCCCGCTAGGGCTTGCTCGCGTCAACCCCGATGGACGTCCGGACGAACAGGTCAGGCTAGTCTTCGGGGGGACCGATCCCCTTACGGGAGAGGTGCTTCGTGACGGTGGGATGGCCCAGGAGCTTGCGCCCGTGATCTCCTACGCAGGACTCAGCATCGGTGGCGCTTTGCCTTCGGCCGATGCGGCCCGGGGAGCTGTTTCGTTTGCGGGGTCGTCCGTCGATGGGATCTTCCGAGCGAATCCTTCCCTGATGGATCAGTTCGCCCTTCGTATTCGGGCGGCTGACGATCGTGTTGAAGAGTTCCTTGTTCAGTCGGCGAGCTTTGGGGAAGCCGCTGGTGTGTTTACCGTCTTCGTGGATCCCCGTGGCGATGTCTTCTCAGAGCAGCTCAGACTTGTGGGGATAGAAGTAGAGCTCGTGCCCTTCTTCTTTCGGCTTGAGGCCGCTGGTATTGCGGATGCCTATCCCGACGGCACGTCGATCAAGATCTCGTTTGACGCGGCCGTTGTGAACGGGGTGACGGGTGAGCCCGGTACGGCTCCGGGGGATCTTCTGAGCGGTGGCAACGTCGCGAATTTTGCGACTGATATTCGTGATCTGAATGGGCGTGCGTGGGACTTCGTGCGGGTGAAGTTCGAATTCGATATCAATGCGGTTGGGGGGGGGATCTCGCAGGAGGTGATCGATCGGGCGAGGCCGGGCCTGAACTACTTCCGCATCCCGTATCACTATTGAATTGACGCCGTTCCGTGTGGTCCGGGCCTTCGTCAGAATGGGCAGCTCGGACCACTGCCGGCCTGTCAGTGAAGGGCACAGATCGGGGTGAACGGTGATGGACTCAGGGCCGCCCAGTCTTGCCGCCATCCCAGCAGCTCAGCCATTTTCAGTGGGCGAGTCGCGAAGCCTGCGATTTGCGCAGGGGTTCTCGTATCCGTGTTGAAGCGAGGGCGCAGCCAGTTGCGAAAACCGTTGATCAGTCGAAGGTGCAGGTCGAGGTATTGTTGCTTCTTGGACACTAGCCAGGAGTTCCGTCGAAGACGACCTACGTGATCACGGAGGATCGCCTCCGTGTGATTAATCGCGAAGAGCGGTGTTCCTGCTCCTCTCGATCTGACGCTCGCGGTTTGTTGATGGTAGACCTTGCGGCCCGAAAACACCTTGGCGATGAAGCCAGGATAGGTTGTCTTGCAATCGGTACCGACAATCACCGTCGAGGCGGCCGGCCGGGTATCCGCGGCGGCTTGGAATGCTGCGATACATGCCTCCGCAGACAGGTCTTGCCTTGGGCCGTATCGGCGCTCTTCCTCCGCAATTGCAGCGATTCGAGCGATCGTCATGGTGCCCCGCGGGCGAATAGGCGCGGGGATTGCGGCGAACCTGAATCGAGAAACAGGATCGATCACGACGGGGATGGAAATCGGGCGTGTGTTTCGGCGAGACTCGTACGTTTCGAATTCGTCCATCTGAAGCTCCAGGGGGGCAACGCTTGGGGCAGCCTCATCGAGGAGAGCGACTCGGTCCTTGAGGTTCTGATCCAGCCGGGCCACATGACGCGAGATCTTGCGTGCCTTCGCGACGAGGTTGTTCGGAGTCAACTTGAGAACGCGGGCAGTCTGTCGAAACCCAATGCCTGAACAGAGCAGGTTCAAGACGGACGAGTTGAGGTGGGGCTTTTGATCCCGATAGCTAGAGTGGAACGTCTGCCGGGAGAAGGTGCGCTCGCAGGCTCGGCATCGGAAGCGGGGGATCGGATGAGCTCGGCATTGGGCGCGATAGTAGCCGTGCCGGGTGTAGAAGCTTGGCTCGGGGTGCCGGTGCCGATCGCAGTCGACGAAGGGGCAGCGTGGCGGGTGGAACATCGGGCAGTCTTTGGGGTAGCGGCAAGGCAAGCGGCCTAATCACTGGTGATGACTGTCGGAGCCCATTGAGGTTGCACGGGTTAGGCCCATTCTCTTTGAACGGATCAACAGCGCCCGACGTCAGTTCATTTGGCTTGCGATCGTTCCCTCCGATCCCTCTCATCTACCAATGCCCACCGAGTCAGCCACTCCAGGCACGCCCAGACCGCCAACCCCACGGCTCCCGTGGCCCCTAGCCTGCGCCTTCGCCAGTCTCCTAGCCGCCTGCGGCCAAGACGCGGGGCTCCCCGCTCGGTTGGAGCTTCGGGATGTAGCACACCTTCGTTCCGGCGCTCCCCTGCTCCTCAACGACGACGTCGTGCTCACGTTCTCCGAGGCCATCGATGGGACCACGGTCAATGACCAGACCGTCCGAGTCCTAGACGTGGAGAGCGGGGAGGAGGCGCCGGGGCGGCTGATCATTTCAGGGCGCACGCTCACCTTCCGGCCTCGGGCGGTGAGGAGGCCCGACCTGTCAGACGGGGGATGGGTACCGGGTCGGAGTTACGAACTCGTGCTCAAGGGGTATCCAAGCGCCGCGTGCATACAGTCCATTGACGGGAATCGGCTGGGGAGGCCGCTCCGGGTTCCTTGCCCGTTGACGCCTTGGGTCCAGGATTCGGGCGAATCGTCGACGCTCTTCCGTGACGGATCTCCGGATCTGACGCGGCCCCTCGTGATCAAGCCCGGGGAGGTGGGCTCTTCGGAGTCGCTCCCCATCGAATGGGACGAGCCTTTGCTGGTGCGATGTCCCGAACCGCTGGATCCGCGGTCTCTGGATCCAATGGAGTTTGAGATTGTGCGCGCCTTCCGATCCCAGGGGAGTCGGATGCCCGAGGGTGGATTGCGTCAGCCGGAGTCGACGCTGATACGGTCCGTCTCGCTCGTTTCCAATTTCGCCGAGAACGCGGCGGTTCCCTACTCAGAGGCCGGTGCGTTGCTTCGATTCGTGCCCGACTCACGGCTGCCGATTGACAGCAGCGGCATGCCTGTACCCTTTGAGTTGCGGCGCCGCGTGGGGGCAGAAGCCACGCGCCTCGTGGATTTCTCGGGGGGGGCGCCACCGATCAGCGTGAAGTTCTGGGCGGCGCGGCGAGATGTGGCTGGCTCAGAGAAGCCGGAGAGCTTCGAGTTCGATTTCATGAACGCGGACGAGCATGCCACCGTCCTCGACCTGTCCTCGTCCGGAACCGCCTTCTGGGGCGAGACCGGGAGGGTGGAGATTCGGTATCCCAGAGCGGCAGGGAATGGAAGCGATGGATCACTGACACTTCAGGGAGCCATGGGCAAAACCAGCCTCCATGGCACGCGGGTTCGGATCCCGGCGGGGGAGGAGCTTCTGCTGCCGCCAAAGGGCCTTGTGGTGATCCGTGCCCAGGGGCGCATCGATCTGGAAGGAGACCTAATCCGACGGACAACGGAAGCCCGCGTGCCCATGTGGGAGGAGAGCGGTCAGATGGTGTCGGCAGGGGCGGCGTCCATGGAATCCCTTTCCGATTGGCTGAAGATGGCAGAAGAGAGCAACCAGCCTTGGACCGTGGTGATCGCCGGGGGGGACCTCGTCGTGCGCGGGAAGATTGACGTGGATACGCCTCTCTTGCTGGTTGCGGGTGGCTGGATCCGCGGTCGCGGTCGGCCGAAGGCTGCGCCAGGGCAGCTGTGGCTGCTCGGCAAGGGAGGCGGGTTCGAGCTGCCGCATCACCGGGACCCAAGGGCCAGGGCGAATGTCGATCCGCCGTTGATCATCGACGAGCCCATCGAAAACCCCCTGCGGGAGCCCCTGACCTTCGTGGCGTTCTCATCTCCGGCCCCGAAAGTGGCCGCCCCGAGATTCTGGCGAGCCCCTGAAATCACGGCCTACGAGCGGCCCGGCGGCAAGGACACGGTCAAGGTCCAGTACCTCCGGGTGGAGTCCGGCGCCTTCTCGGAAGAAGGAGTCAGTCAAGCCGTCCGGTACGACGAGCCGATGGGCGCTATGGAACCGGGCGGTTCGGGGGGGCGCGTGCGCCTCCGAATCGAGCTCACCGTGTATCCGAAGCGCGGCCGCTGGGATCCCCCTTTCCTGGACCGCGTGCGCCTCTCCTGGACCCCCGAACCCCGCTAAGTGCCCCCATGGCCCTCCTAGAGCCCTCCGCCCTCCTGGCGTTCCCTCCCGTAGGAAGCGCCCCATTTGGGGTCTTCTGGACCCTTGTGGGCCTGTTCGTTGGGTCATTCCTCAACGTCTGCATCCACCGCTTCCCGCTGGAGGATCAGTCGATTTTCAAGCCAGTTCGCTCCCATTGCCCGGGCTGCGAGCGGCAGCTCGAGTGGGTTGAGAACATCCCGGTGTTGTCCTGGCTCTACCAACGGGGCAAGTGCCGGGGGTGCAAGATGGGGATTCATTGGCGGTACCCACTGGTGGAGATTCTGGGCGCCGCGGCATTTTATTTGGCTTGGTACATGGCCCCGGCCGAGGACCTCGGGATCCTGCTGATCCACTCCACCGTGCTGTCGGGCTTGATCGTGGCGACTTTCGTGGACTTCGACCGCTACGAGATCCCCGACCAGGTCTCCATCGGCGGAATGTGGGCGGCGCCCGTCGCCTCGGCGCTGGTGCCGGCCCTTCACGCCAGTGGGCCCGTGGCCCTCGCCATGGCGGGAGGGGGATCTGTGGATTGGGTCGCCGCCCTGGCCGAATGTGCCGCTGGAATGGCCCTAGGGGGCGGTTTTCTCTACGGCGTCGGCTGGATCGGGACCCGGATCTACAAGGCGGAGGCCATGGGATTTGGGGACGTGAAGCTCATCGCGGCGGGCGGCGGGTTCATCGGAACCCAAGGCGTTGTGGGGGCTTTGATCATCGCCGTGGTCGTCGCGTCCATCTTCGGCGTGCTCAACATTCTGCGGTTCTACCACGTCGTCAGGACCCGTCAGCGGCGCCGGCGCCTCGGGAATCGGGGCATTCCAGAGGCCATTCGGACGGCCCGGGCCGTCGGCAGATACTTACCTTTTGGTCCGTACCTGGCCCTCGGTATTGGAATCGTGCTCCTCGATTGGAAGGATGTGCTGACGCTGCTGCCCTTTGGCCACTGAAAGCCTGCGAAGTATTCGCTGGCTTGCAGAGGGCATCCGCCTTGGCGGGTGCTCCAGCAACATCAGCACAGCCGGTGAATGACAGAATCATCGATTCTTTCACTGGCTGTGACCGGCTGGTGTGGCATGCGCTTCCTGAATCGAGGGGAACCCATGAATCTGTCCGAAACCGCACAACTGACAAACACCGCTGTTCCGAGCCGCCCCGTCCAACGGGGCCTCGGATTCTGGAGCCGCGCCGCTCTTCTTTTGGCCGCCGTACCCGCCCTCACGAGCTGCGTGACCGAGGCCCAAATGCGCCTCGCGATCGAGGATCGCGACCGCGAGATTTCGACGCTCCGCACCGACAAGACGGAGCTCCAGGAGCGCCTGAGCCTGCTTTCCTACGAGAAAGAGGACCTGCGCGCCAAGCTTGAGGCCGCCGAAGCTGGGCTCTCCAGCCGCCTGCAGGTGCCCGCGAGCTACGACACCGCCGATGAGCCCCAACCCGGGTTTGTGGCGTTCCCGGAGCTTGAGGCCATGGGAATCACCACCGACCAGCGGGCCGGCGAGACCGTGATCTCGGTGCCCGCGGAGGTCTCCTTCGGCTCCGGGAAGGCGTCCCTGTCTTCGAACGGGCGCTCCGCACTGCAGGCCGTCGCCAAGCGGCTCAAGTCGGAGTTCCCCGCCACATCACGCTTCCACATTGAGGGGCACACCGACTCCGACCCGATTTCGAAGTCGAAGTTCGGCTCGAACCGCGAGCTCTCCATTGCCCGCGCCATGGCCGTCCTTTCGTTCCTCGTGACCGAGGGACGCGTGCCGGACGATCGCTTCGTCGTGGTGGGCCATGGGCAATACAAGCCCGTGGCGCCGAACACCAAGGCCGAAAAGGCCAAGAACCGCCGCGTCGAGATCGTGGTGAAGAAGGGTTCCTGACGAATTCGCCCAAGGGAATAACCCGCCTGGTCCACCGGCGCCCCGGAAAGATTTTCCGGGGCCGCGGGACGAGACCCATCAACGCCCCCGTCGAGCAGCGCTCGCCGGGGGCGTCTTCCGTTCTTGGGTCCCCCCTCTTCAGTCGCGGCGCCCTTTGCGCCGATCAGCGATGAGTCTGGCTGCCTCCAACTCCCTGTCTCTTATACACATCTCCGAGCCCAC
>CAJXRJ010000230.1 GCA_913058555.1 uncultured bacterium | reverse complement strand
CGAGATCATGCCTAGTCTCGTGGGCTCGGAGATGTGTATAAGAGACAGGTCGAGCGCCAGGGCGACAGCGAACGTCATCGGAAGGGTCCCTAGTCCCGCCCTTGCGTGCCAAGCCGCCGCAGGGGAGATAGCAAGAAAGACCGCGGGGCCCCAGGCCCATCCAGGCGGCAGGAGGTGCCGCCCGATGCGTCCGAGGAGGAGCACGGTCCCGACCATGCCTGCCACTCCCCACGCGGGGCTCCAAACCTCAGGGGGCACGCCGAGGGCCACGCCGAGGCTCACGATCAAGAACCACAGGGGCGTGGTCACCCCATCCGTGGGCCCATCGGCCAGGTTGAACCCGTAGACACCATGCTCCACCCAGTTGCGGGCGTAGCGGTAGACAATGTAATCGTCATCCACCGGCACGACGCCCCAGAGGGACAAGGCATGGAGGCCAGCGGCGACAGCCGCCGCGAGAACCACTAGCTGGCCGGCCGCACGCGCGGGCGAGGGGGGAGTTCCGTGGGGCTCTTGCATCGGATAAACGAAAGCCCCGGACCGAACAGGTCGCGCCGAAGGACCCGCCCATCGTATCTTGGCGCCGGCTTGAAGATCCTCGTCGCTTCCGCTCCCCACGCCGACACTTTCGGCTACTCGATGCCACCGCCCGGGCTTCTGCGCCTGGGCGGCGCGCTGCGCGCCGCGGGAATAGACGTCGAACTCGACGATCTCGCCCACCGTCTGGCCGCGGGCGAGATCCCGGAGGGGGACGAGCTCGCGGACGGTGCTGCCCGTTGGCTGGCCCGCGGCGGTGCCCCCGGGATCCTCGGACTCTCTGTCATGGGCGCCACCCTCCCGATCGCCCTTGCGATCCTGGAGATCCTCCGCCCGCTCATGCCTCGCACCCTCTTTGTGCTTGGGGGGCCCGGGGTCCACGGGACCGACAAGCGCGTTCTCGCTCGCTTTCCCCAGGTGGATGCCATTGTCCGGGGCGAAGGCGAGATCTCCGCCGTTGAGCTCTGCCGGGCCGTGGCTGCGGGCGCCCCCTTGGAATCGGTCCACGGCCTCACCCTGCGCCAAGGCAAAGAAGTCCTGAGGACGCCCGACCGACGGATGATCCAGGACCTTGGGACTCTCCCCGAGTACGCATGGGACCTGCTCCCCCCCATCGAGCGGTACAAGGAGATCACCGGCGAGACGGACGGCCTCGTCCCCATCGACTCGGGCCGCGGGTGCGTGTACGACTGCTCGTTCTGCTCCATCGGGCGTAGCTGGAGCCGCCGCTCACGGACGCTGCCGGCACCGAGACTCCTCGGCGAAGTCGCAGCCCTCCGGAACATGCCGGGGGCCCGGCGGGCCTACCTGTGCCACGACATCTTCGGTGCCCACCGCGCCCACGCCATGGAATTCTGCCAGGGGATGGTCGCTCAGGGAATCGACGTTCCCTGGGAAGCACGGGCCCGGGCCGACCACCTCGACGCGGAGCTCTTGGAATGGATGGGCAAGGCCGGCTGCGACCGGGTTCTGCTCGGGATCGAGTCCGCTTCCGCCAACGTGCGCCGCGCCCACCAAAAGGGCATGGCGGACGACATCGACATGCTCGACGCGGTGGATCGGTGCGTTCGGGCGGGCGTCACGCCGATCCTGTCCTTGATCCTTGGGCTGCCCGGCGAGGGGGATGCGGAACTCGAGGAGTCGCTTTCGTTCTGCGCCGACGCGGCGCTACGCGGCGGTGTCAACCTGTCCCTGCACATCGTCAATCCCCAGCCGGGATGCGAGCTCGGCGATCGGCTGGGAGCAGAGTCTTTGCCCCTCGACGGCGTGCCACCTGACATGGCGCTCGGCGCTGGCAACACAGCCGCGGAGCGAAGCCTGATCGACGCCCACCCGGACCTGTTCTCCACCTGGGCGCTGCTACCGGACAATCGCTCGCGCATCGGGGAGCTGCTGTTCCTAAAAGAGGAGTTTGCGGAGACCCTGATGCGCTACCCGCGGAGCTTTGCGGCCCTGCGGCTCGCAAGGCCCGACCTCGGCGCCCTGGGCCTCGCCCGGGCCCTGCGCGCGGACGGCCGAACGTTTGAAACGTTCGCCCGTGAATGCATCCCTGACGGGCACGCGGATCTCCTCGACGTCCTGCTCGCTTGGGAGAGTGCCCTGGTGAGGGTCGCTGCCGCCGGCCCACGGAAACCGCGCCCCGGCATGTGGCGTTTGGGCGCGATCCTCATCGAAACAGGTCACGATCTGGGTTCGATGAGCGCAGGCCTCGCCGCAGCCCGGGTTCAACAGGCACGGAATCAAGAAGCGCGGGAAGAGCCCACGACACCCCCCGTCCCGGAGCCGTCCACGCCGGCAACGTTCGCCGTCGCGGCCGCCCCTACGACCCCAGGCCGCCTGGCCCAGGTGAGGACCCTAAAGCTCGGCGCCGGGGCCGCCCAGCTCGTGCGCACGGTGGACCGCGCGAAGTCGACCGAACAGCAGACCCATATCATCAAGGCCCTCAGCCAGCCGAAACTGGAGATCGCCACTCGCAACCTCGTCTCGTCCGGCATCCTGATCTCCCCCGCGGATCCCGTGCCCGCGCACATTACGAACCCATGATCCAACGCAGCTCCTTCCCCATCACGCTCGCCTTTCCACCGCAGGGACATTGGACCCAGCCCCACCTGGCCATTCCGTGCCTCACGGCATGGTTGCGGTCCAACGGCTTCGAAGACACCGAACAGCTCGACCTCTCCATCGAGGCCTTCGATCATTTCCTCACGCCAGAATCGCTCACGGCGGCGCGCGACAAGGTGCGAACACGCCTTGGGTCAGGGGACTTCGAAGGTGACGCTCTCCCCCTCTCCAAGATGCGCGCCTGGCGGGCCGCGTCGGAGAGCGCCGCCTCTGCGGACGAGCTCATCGCACGCGTCGACGGAGCCAAGCGTGTCCTACGGGGCCAGGACGTCCCCAAGCCTGTGGGCATCGCGGTGGGCAGCGCCGACTCGCGCTCGGGGTTTTGGAATCCGGACCAATACATCCCCGCCACGCGCACGCTGTACCACGGCCTGCGTCTGGTCTCGGCCGCGCACTTCCCATCGGAGCTCACGCCCCACAACTTCACGATGGGGTACGCCAACGACTCCTCGGATGAAGTTTTCGCAGCGACGACGGACGAGGAACAGAACCCCTTCATCGCGTTCTATCGCGACACCGTCCTGCCCCGACTCGTGGCGCGCAAGCCGCGGATCCTGGGGCTCTCCGTGCTCTACGGCAGCCAGCTCATCCCGGCCATGACCCTCGGCCGGCTCGTGAAAGAAGCCCTGCCGAACTGCCATATCACGATGGGCGGCGGGTTCCTTGCCTACATCGGCGACAAGGTGATGGATGCCCCCGCCCTCGCCGCGTGCTTCGACTCCATCATCTTCCACGAGGGTGAACGGCCGCTGCTCGCGCTCGCCGAGGCCCTCTCCAACGGCGAGACCGACCTCGCGGGGATCGGCAGCCTCTCTTGGTGGGATCGGCGCGACGGCGGTACCCCGCGGGCCATGCGCAACACCCCCGGCCACCCGATCAAGCTGGACGAGGCCCCCATCCCGGACTTCGAGGGCTTGCCCTTCGATAAGTACTTCTCACCCGCCCTCGTCATCCCATACGACGTGAACCGCGGCTGCTACTACGGCGAATGCACGTTTTGCACTTTGCCCACGGTCATCGGCCCTGGCTACCGCACGCGCTCCGCAGAGACGATCGCGCAGCACGCCGTCGAGCTCCGCGACAAGTACGGCACGACGCACTTCAACTTCATCACCGACTGCATGCCGCCGGGCATGATCCAGGACCTGCCGGAGCGCCTCATCGAAGCGAAGGCGGGCATCACCTGGTGGGCGGACGCACGCATTGAACCCAAGGCGTACTCCGAGAAGGGGGCAGCACGCCTCTACGAATCGGGCTGCCGAAAGCTCCTCTTCGGATTCGAATCCGCCGTGAAGCGCATCCTCAAGATGATGATGAAGGGCCAGAGCCTGAAGAGCGTCGTGGAGGTCGCGGAGAACTGCTCGAAGGCGGACATCAGCGTGACCTTCTACGCCATGGTCGGCTTCCCCACCGAAACCCGTGAGGAAGCCCGTCAAACCCTGCAGTTCATTGAGGATCACCGCAACATCGTGCGCGAAGTCTCGCTGCAGACCTTCCACATCGATGAGGTCGCCAAGACCTACAAACAGCCGGAGCAGTTCGGTATCGACGTGCTCGACGCACCCGGCGACCTCGCCCTCTACCACGATTACGTCGCCGAGAAGGGGATGACCCAAGAGGAGGCGGCGGAGATGTTCGAGGAGATGATGGTGTCCTTCAAGAAGAACCTGCCGCTGTTCTCCGGGGACAACATCTTCTACTTCATGCAGAAGAGCCACTACTTCCTGCACCTCGCCAACGGCACGACCCCTGACGAGTTCGCGGCGCGCTGCGCCGAACGCACAAAAACCCGCCTCGCCCGGGGCGCCGACGACGACCTGCACGTGGACGCGGGGCTCGTGACCACGCCACTGCGGTACAGCTACTCGGAGGCCGTGCGCACGCTCGGAGATCCACTGGCACGCGCCGCCCGGCCGGATTTCCTCACCGGGCGTTTCGTGGCCGACGCCGAGCGCATCGCGGAGGAGCGCCTATCCCCCCTGGAGCCAAAGGACCGCATCCTGGTCTACGATTCCGAGAACGGCGAGTTCGTCGAGCTTCGCCCGGACGGTCTTAAGGTCCTGCGCGCGATCCAGGAGGCCGGGAGTCTCGGGGAGTTCCTCCGGGGCCAGCTTGAGCGGGGCGCGACCGATGCGGGGCTTTCCAAGGTCCGCGGGTTTGCCGCCGAGCTTCACCGCCTTGGGGTCCTGAAATCCCAACCCCGCTCGGCCAACCAAGGGGCTGCGGTCCACGCTTAGACCCTTCGCCGTTTCACCCCTCACATCCGAGCACCACCCACAACCGACCTTTCCTATGCCTAAGAATCGCGACGAAGACATCGAAGCCGAGACAGCCACAGGCGCCGAAAGCACCGCCCAGGATGGAGCCCTCGCAGACCTGGACCTCGACGATCTGGACCTCTCGGTCGAGACCGTGGAGGAACGCATCAGCCCGAGCGAGACCAACGTCTTCGACAAGTAGGCGAGGCCTGGCTCAAGCCGGGCCTGACGGGCTCAGGAAATCTGCTGAGCCCCGGGCCCCGGATAGGGCCCCCTGGGAGCCCTGCCCCCTGGGCCTCCCGGTGCACGGTGGATGGGCGGCTGGTCGCCGGAGGGCAACGGTGCCTGGGGATCCTCAACGTCGCGCTGCGCCTCGTCTCGCATCGGCGAGTCGAATGGCACGCGCAGCTTGACCGTCGTGCCGCAGCCGGGGCCCTCGCTGACCGCGCCGATCGCGATGCCCATTTCCTTGCAGAGGTTGGCCGTCGTGTGAAGCCCCTGACCCGTCGCGTCGGCCTTCGTGGTGAACGCCGAGTTGAAGATGACGTCGAGGTTCTCAGGGGCGATGCCTACCCCGGTATCGGTCACTTCGATGACGAAGCGATCTTCGGTCATCGGATAGATCGAGAGCTCCAATCGCTGCTCGCGCGCTGACTCCACCGTCAGTGCTTCGATGGCGTTGGCCAGGATGTTGATGAGCACGCTCGTGAGCTTGTGCTTGTCGACGACGACTTCCGGGATCTCCGCGTAGGAGCGATCGATCACGATCTCCGCGGATTGATCGTTCGCGAGGGACGCGATGTTCAGGGCCATATCGAGGACCTGGGAGATGCTCGTGGCCTCCACGACGGACGCGCCGATCGCGTACTTCTCTTGGCTCCGAATCAGGTCGATCACGTGGGCCACGCCGTGGTCCACGGACTCAAGCTCCATGAGACACCGCGTCCGCAGGTCGTCGAGGGCCTCGGTCATGGCCGACAGGAACGGGATGAGGAACTGGCCGTTTGGGTCTTCCGTGACGTAGGTGCCGAGATCTTCTTTGTGCTCTTCGAGCTCTGAGATCATGGCCCGTAGGTCGGCGATGCCGAGGGCGCCTAGCTCCTTGGCCAGCAGCTGCGTCGAGACGTTGACGCTGTTCAGGATGTTCCCCGCGCTGTGCACGACGCCCATTGAGACATCGGACATGCCGGCGATGCGGGCGCTGCGCACGAACTCGCTGCGATCGGACTGGATCTTGTGCAGCATGCTGTCGAGGGCCGACGAGAGGCGTCCGATCTCGCCACGGTCCGACGAGTGGAACGCGAGCGTGCCATGTTCGGTGCGCGCGAGCCGTGAGGCGTGGCGCTCCAGCTCTTCGAGCGGTTGCAGGACCCGCTTGTGCGTGAAACGCAGGGCGATCACGATCGCGCATGTGGCCGCCAGAAGCTCCCAGATGAGGCTCTCCCGAAGCCCTGCGGGAATGAAGCCGTCAGACCCGGAGCTGCTGTGGGCCACCAACAGGAATGCGGAGCGGCCCGCGGCGTCCTGGATGGCCCGCAGGACCGTGCTGCCGTTGTCTTCGACCTGGGTCAACTGGCCATCGGTACGCCAAAGCTCCCCTGCGAGAGCCCGCAGCGAATCCGAGAGCTCTGCGTCCTCGAGGTCGTAGACGTGGAGTGTCGTCCCGGGCACACGTGCCGCGGTCTTGTTCGTTTCGAAGTTGCCGATGAGGACCACTCGATAGTCCGTCCCCGGGACTTCGGCAGCGGCCGTCCTGCGGCCGATGGCGCTCGCGGACACATCGAGTGAGGCGGCGACTTCGACGGAGCCATCGGCGGCAAAAATCCCGGAGCGAACACCCCGTGTTGCGCCGCGGCCGGCAAGGCCGCGGTCGCGAAGGGCCTGGGCAAACCCAGCGGGATCCGCGGCAAGGGGACCATCGATCCCAATGATGTCGCCGCCCGCCTCCAGCATCGCCAAGGTGGACGATGGGTCCAGCTGGGCCGCGGCAACGAGTTCGGTCCAATAGACCTGTTCCGCCCAGTGGGCTTGGGAGCCTCGGGGCTCGGCGGACGGTTGCGTCAGGACCTCGTCCGTGGCCATGCGCGTCCACGAGGTGAGCTGAACCACCAGGCTGTCCCCGAAGCGACGTGCGTCAAAGTAGCCGTCCTCCGCAGCGAACTCTGCGGAGGCGCGCGTCTGGACGTGCGCATTCCGGCGTTCGATCATCCCGCGCATCACCGCCGTCGAGAGCACAAAGGCTGACGTGCCAACAACCAAGACGGTGAGGAGCTTCGAGCGGAGGTTCATTTTAGGCCTGGCGGCCGGGGTTCATTTTGGGCCTGACGGCCGGGGTTCTTTGCAGGCCTGACGGCCTGTGTCCATTGCAGGCCTGACGGCCGGGAGGCGGGGAATCCCGATTGATCCCCCAAGATGCAGCAACGCCTGTGTATCGACCCAGGACACACGTGGCCTTGAGGTGGGTTTGGGAGGATGCGAGGACGGGTCGCCCGAGAAGCCCAATAGGCGCGGATAGAAACGAATCCGGTCCGGGGGCGCGGGGTACAGTGATCGGATGGACGCCATGGATCGCTCGCCAGGCCCCTTGAGGGGACACGCCGTGGGCAACGAATCGGGACCTCCAGCGGGTCCCCCGAGGGCCGAAACGCCGCGTGGGCCGCAAGCGGGGGCCCCCTTGACGGACCTGGAAACCGCCCTCAATGGGGTCATTGAGGGCCAAGAACGCATCGTCCGGCTGGCGTTGACATGCCTCCTGGCCCGGGGGCACCTGCTCCTGGAGGACGCCCCCGGCACCGGCAAGACGACCCTCTCGCGGGCCCTCGCTCAGGCGAGCGGTTTGGAGTTCCGGCGGGTGCAAATGACGGCAGACCTGATGCCGACGGACATCACAGGCGCCCGAATCCCCATGCTTGGCGGGCCGGGCGCAGAAGGATTCAGCCCCGGGCAGCCAAGCCTCAGACTCGTCCCGGGCCCCATCTTCAGCGAAGTCGTGCTCGCCGACGAGCTCAACCGAACCCCTCCACGCACCCAATCGGCCCTCCTGGAAGCCATGGCCGAAGGCTCGGTCACGATCGAGGGCGAGACCCATCCGCTGCCGAGTCCATTCTTCGTGGTGGCCACCCAGAACCCGCTGGAATTCGCAGGCACCTACCCCCTGCCGGAATCCCAGCTCGACCGTTTCATGATGCGCCTGGCCCCGGGCTACCCGTCCCGGGACTCGGAGCGCCGCATGCTTCGCAGCCGCCGCTCCGAGGATCCCCTCGACGGCCTCAGCTGCGCCATCGAAAGGGCAGAGCTGGAGACGGCGATGGCCAACGTGCTCGACGTCGCCGTGCCCGCGCCCGTCGAGGAGTACCTGCTCGATCTCGTCGCCGCGACCCGCCAGCGGGACCAGTTCCTCCTGGGCGCAAGCCCGCGGGCTGCCCTCGACCTGGACCGAGCCGCCCGCGCCTTCGCGTCGATCGATGGCCGCGATTTCGTCACCCCAGACGACGTGCGCTATCTGGCCGTACCCGTCCTCGCCCACCGGCTCGTGCCGCGGGAGATGGTGTCCTCCGCCGCAGCTGAGGAGTGTGAGGCCCTGCTCGGCGCGGTGCTCGACCAGGTGACCGCCCCGACGATCGGCGCGGATGGCTCTCTCTCGGTCTAACGCCGTGACCCACTGGCCTGGCCGTTGAATCGCCCCCCATCGAACCGACGTGCCCAGCGAATCGCTGGCGCCCCATCAAGAGAGCCGGGGGCCTGGTCGTTCCATGGCTGAGGGCAAGAGGACTCGAATCGCACCGACGACGGGTGCCGGCGTCGTCCTCGCCGTGGCGCTCGGGGCCTTGCCCGCGGCCCTCGTGGGATTGGAACTCGCATGGCTGGTCGTGATCGCCGCGTTCACCACCCTGATCGTCGCCCCGGTTCTGGCGTGGAGGGAAGCGAGCGCGGTCACCGACGTCACGCCACCCGCGTCCCTTCGCGTGCATGCCGGAAGGGCCACGCCAGTGACCTTCGAGCTTAGTGTCCAGCGGCCCTGTCGCGACCTGCTCGCGGACGTGTCGCTCACCGGTACGGTCGGTCGAGAGCGCGAAGGCGCCCCAAAAGTGGCTATCGACAATCTGCGGCCCGGCCCGCCCACGCGGGTGCCGCTCATCGCTCGGTTCACCGCCCGCGGGACGGCGGAACAACTCCACCTTCGCATCACATCGACCTTCCCGTTCGGACTGTTCATCGCCACGAGCAGGAGGGTCCTGCCCGTCAGCATCCGGGTCCTCCCCCGGCTCCAGCCCCGGCCCGACGTGGCCTTCTTGCGGGCCCTCCGGGACCTGAGCCCGGCGGGGCCCTCCACGCCTCGCTCGAGACCCCTCGCGCGGGCGGGACTGCCGATCGGCCTGCGCGCCGCAAGGTCAGGGGACCGACTGCGGGACATCGCCTGGAAACCATCCGTACGCCAATCCCGGTGGGTCGCTTTCGAACGTGAGGGCCACGAAGCCGAGCGAGAGATCACCTTGGTCCTGCACCTAGGCGTCCGTGGAGCCGCAGCATCCAGTCTGCGGCGAACTGGGCTCGCCTTCGAGGCCGCCGTCAGCCACTGCGCCACCGCCATCGAGTGCCTCTTCGGCCGCACCGGGTCCGTGACGCTCGAATTCGATTCCGGTGCCGCCGACGCCCCATTGGCAGAAGTCGCCAGTGGGTCCTCGGCGAACGGTGGACCCCTATCCGGGTCCCATCGCTCAAGCGTCCGGGGTGCCGCCGCCCTCATGGACCGACTCAGCGAGGTCCAGACCGTCTCAAGGGTCGTCCATGACCCTCAAGAATCGGCTCACCCGGACACGTCGCAGCACTCCCCGGCGAAGCCCGCTGGAGCTGCACGTCCACGACGCACCGATACAGACCTTCGGATCGTGTTCATCGGCATGTCCGCCTTGGAGTACCAGCGAGCCACAGACTCGCCGACCGTGGGCCGAAACGGCGGCGGCACGTTGATCCCTGTCTCTTATACACATCTGACGCTGCCGACGATATGC
>CAJXRJ010000229.1 GCA_913058555.1 uncultured bacterium | reverse complement strand
GTGGGCTCGGAGATGTGTATAAGAGACAGCCCCGTTGACGTCGGCGGCGTGAATGCTGTTCGCGGATTCAGTGGAGCTCAAGATGACGTGGGCCCCCACATGGCCGAAGGGCAATGCCGTGATCAGGGCGATCTCGAACCCTGCGGCGGTCTCCACGAGGACGGCGACCTGCAGGGACCCGTTCCCGTACCAGTCGCCAAGGGCCGAATCGATAGAGCGACCGGTTCCAATGCGGAGGTCATGGGACTTTTGAAAGCTGCCCTGACCGAGGTTCTTGAGGATCTGGGCGTTGCCCTGCGGTCCGTCGAGGAACACGAGGTCTTGGAGTCCATCACCAACCAGGTCCAGCGCGACGACGTCCGTTGTGCCTGCCAGCGAGGCGTTGAGGTCGATGGGCCCTTCGAAGAGGGCCTGGGCCGTGGATTGGGGAGCCAGGGCGACAGCGGCCATGCCAGGAAGGGATCCAACGAGGAATCCAGCGAGCGGCGAGCGAGTCTTCATGAGCGTTGAATGTCGGCGTGAGGGACTGTCGGGGGCCCCAGGGAATCGCGGGCCCCCATGGGTGATCTACCGCACAGTGACGGGAGGGTTGCGGTCGCTGGGCAGAATCCCTTGCCGCGAGTGCCCCGCGGGTCCGGCCACCTGACCCGCCGCCGAGGCCCCTATCGAGCGTCCCGAGCGGGAGCGAACGCGCCGGGGGCGAAGCGGAAGACAGCGTTGATGGCCATGACGATGCCCGCGGCATGGGCAGGGTCGGAGAGCGTCTCTTCTTCGATGAGGAGCACGGCATCGCGGCCCATGGCTTTCGTTCCCGAAATGCTCCAGCGCTTTAAGTGCTCCTCTGATTTGAAGAGCTGAAGGGTCGCATACGTCGTCCATTCCCAGAAGGCTGGGTCGGCGTTCTTCGACTCCCAGCGGGCGGTCACTTTCGGGTCGCTCAGCTTCTTGGACAGCCATTGGATCGATAGTGCGAGCACCTCGTCCTCACTTGGGTCCCGGCCGGCGAGCAGCTTCGCCGTCACAATGGCGGACGTTCGCGAGAGGACATCCCCGTCGGTCATGTCGCCCCCCTTCTTGGCGGCCCCCGACTCAGGGTCCATCCACGCGTCCATCGACGCGAACGTGGACTCGAGTCGCTCTTGGGAGATGTCCATCCCCGCCGACCGCGCGCTGCAAAGCCCAAGGATCATCCTGGCCGTGACCTCGGGTTGCTTGTCGCCCACGCCCCAGAGTCCGTCCTTGTCCTGGCGCTTGATGGCTGCGGCGGCGGCGGATTTTGTTCGAACGATCGCGCCCGTCACCCCGTCTTCGATCCAAAAGTCCGCCACCACCGTCAGCGCGAGCGCGTGGCCAAGGTCGTTCTCGGGCTCGTCCCCATACGGACTCCCGAGTTGACGGGAGAACCGCTTGAGGAACTTCGTACCTGCACGCCGCATGCACTCCTGATGGTTGCCGCCGCCGACCGAGTCGCCGTTGCCGAGGAACGCCAAGAGCACCCGAGAGTCGACCTCCGGTTCCTCGCCGCCGCGCCACGCCCCTTCGGACTCGGCCGAGGCGAGGCTTTTCAATAGCCCCTCGACGAGCCCCGGGCGGGTGACCGCCACCTGCCCCTGGGAGTCGACCTCTTCTTGGGGGATGGGCTGCCCGCCCGCGAATGAGAGTGGTGACGCGGCGGCGCAGCAGAGGATCGATAGTGTGGTCTTGTTCATGGCGATTGATCCGCCAAGCTTAGCCCACGGATGGGCCCGTCGCCCTAGCGCACGGTTGCGCGGATGACGGCGACAAAGCGCTTGTCTGTGCCAGCGATGCTCTCGGCGGCGAAGAGCGACCACTCTTGGCCGATGGACGGCACGTGGCCCCTGACGCGGGCCTGTCGGGTCTCCGGAAGCTCGATGGGGAGGTCGCGGTAGAACTTGCCCGAAGCCCGTGGTTGCTGCTCCAGGACGGAGCTCCATGGGTAGGAGTAGCGAGCTGCGAACGATGTGCGAGTCGTCGGGGCCGCATCCATGAACTGAAGGTCTACCCAGGCGCTCACTGGACCCTTCTCGTGTGCGATCGGTGAGCACCAAAAGCTCAGGCCCTCGAAGAGGTGCTTGACGATGGGGTCCATGATCGACGAGCCACCGGCGATCTGAACGTCGTGGTCCTGTAGGTAGGCCGAGTTCTGGCCGCCCACGAGCTGCATCGTGTCCCCTTCGAAGCAGGTCCCGCGCAGGCGACGCGTGCCATCGGAGTCGGCGAGCCGAGCGTAGTCGGCGGGGGCGGCGAGGCGGATCTGGGAGGCGGCTTCAAGGGTCCGATAGGCCACTTCGATCTCGATGGTCGGACGCGAAAGGCCCGCGGACAAGGCGTCGATCTGACCGTTTAGTTTCGCAAGATCCGATGCTTCGCCGCCAAAGAGCCCGATGTTGCCCAGGGGCAGGAGCTGCGTCGCCAGGGCGGGTTCACCGAGAACCTCGTCGACAAAGTCCCTCGCGTCCACGGCGATCGGAAGCTCGTCGATGGACCACGGCGCCGCGAGGGCCGCGAGGCTCTCCTTCGACCTGGGAAAACCGTACGAAGGCTCAGCGATAGAAATCGCCACAGGATTGCGTCGCCTATCGCCGAGGAACATATCGCCGAACAGAAGGGCGGTCCCGCTGTCCTGTGGGTCGGGCACTTCGAGGCCCACGACCTGCGCCATGATCGCAGGCACGCTTGGGTCCCCGGCGTACATCACCATGGACTCGCCGGTGCCGAGCCTGGCAGAGCACGAGAACAGGCCCACGTCGAGAGTGGGCATTTCGAGCTGCGCCTCTGCGAAGGCGGGGAGACTCACGGTTCGCATCGGACCTGCCATGGCGGTTCGCCGACCGAATGCGCGCAGGACAACGTGCTTTCGATCCCGGGTGAGCTCCACGCGCAACCCCATCCGTGCGCCCATGCGCAGGGCGGAGACACCGATGTCCGAGCCCACAGCGCCCGAAGCGACCTCCACGTCGTAGTCATGCAGGTAGGTTCTTGTGGCCTCTTCCCCGAAGACACCGTCCTCGCCGAATCGCAGGAACTTCTGGCCGAGGGGCCGCGCGGCACCCGACGCGATGAGTTCGTCCACGGTGGCCGCCGATAGCACCGCACCGGCGTCCGGGGGCAGGGCGCCGCCGGGGACCTCGAAGAGCGCCAGACTCGCCCCTGCCCGGCTCCACCGGGCCGCGTCTTGCACGATCGAACGGGCGATCCGGTGCCCGTTCCTGTCAGCGCTCAAGAGGATCTTGCCGCCCATGTCGCGCCGCCCCCCGAGGGTGGCGATGGTGGACTTCTGGAGGGTGCGTTCGATGAAGTTCGCGATCTCGGTTTCGCCCAGGGTCAGGATGGGGTGCAGCGGCGGTCCGGGCTGGATCTCTTTGCGATCCAGGTAAGCCGCCCTGAGGGGCAAGCGCATGTCCACCGGCGCGGCGCTCGTGTCATTGATCCGCACGATGGGCCGCAGGTCGTACCAGCTTTGGCTCAGCTCGCCTGCTTCCCCCTGGAATGCTCCGGCCAGCGACGGAAAGGCAAGGAGGAGCCCGAAGGCGGCGAGGCGCGAAGCGAGGCGATGATTCTGTCCCATGGCCCCAGTAGAGCCCCTGGGCCCCTCGGTATCCGATTCCCGCCGTCAATTGGTCCACCGGCGCCTCGTTTTGCGCTTCGGATTGGATGGCTGGGCTACCTTGCACATCCATGACGCGTTCCGTTCTCCTGCTCGCCCTGGTGATTGTCGCCGCCATTGCGGCGGTTTGGGTCCTGGCGTTCTCGCCGCGAGGTGGGGCCGGGCTGTTCACGGAGGACCCAGCGCTGGAGTCGAGCGAAGCCGCCGTCATAGACGGAGTGGGGGCCGCGTCACTCGTGGCACCGGCGGCCGAGGCAGAGGGGCGGTCAGCGCTGACTGTCCAGGCGACGATCGAGGAAGAATCCGATGCGCCTGCGCCAGGGTCCCTCCGGACCATCAGGCTCGGGGTCTTCGATCGACGTTCTGGGCTGCCGATGGGGGGCGTGGATGTGGTGCACAGCGTCCTCTCCCTCGATGGCGCCCGGTTGGGGCGACGCAAGACGACGTTCCGCACCAACGATCGGGGAAGCGCAGATCTGGAGGTGGAACCCGGAGGGACTCTTCGAATGCGGGTCCCTCACTACGGCAAGTGGAGCTACGACGTGCCGCGCGATGTGGAGGACGGCGAAATGACTGCATTCCTGAACGCCCACGCGACGCTGCACGGGCGCGTGGCCGAGGCAAAGGGGGGCAGCGTCGTTCTCATTCGGCAGAGGGGAGCAGGCGTGACGCCGGATCTTCGTGAGCACAGCGTGGCGGTCGGACCGGATGGGCGATGGGAAGCAAGCAACCTTGAGATTCTCCAAGGCCAGGCATTCGCGCCTGACATCGAAGTGCTTCTCCGGTGGGCGAGGGGGGCGCGCCCGCTCGCGGTGGGGTTGACGCTGCAACCGGGGGATCGGCGTGAGATCATGGATCCTGCTGAGGGAATTGAGCCTTGGTCGATCCGGCTGCTCTACGCGGACGGCGCGCCGCTGAACGGGAGAGCTTCGGTGTCGGTGATGGAACGGGCCGGGCCCGACGTCCGAGTGGAATCCAAAGAGAAGACGAACACGGATGGATGGGTGACGCTCGATGGTGTCGCACCCGGCCGCTGGTACCTACTCCTGGAAGACGACGGACGCTCGCTCGGACTGGAAGCCACCCGTGAAGTGGGCAAGTCGGACCTGACAATCACACTCGGAGGCGTCGGGCGGGTGGAGGGGCAGATCGTCTCCGCCTCCGGCAGTCCCGCGGAGGGGCTGCACGTGCATCTCTCCGGGGCTGACGCCTCTGGGGACATCGTGACAAGCTCGAAGAACGGCAAGTTTCGATTCGACCTGGTGCCAGTCCACGCGCGGCCGACGTTGACCGTGACGGATACCTTGCAGGCCATGGGACCAGGCCGGAACGTCGTGACTACGTCCCGAACGTACTTTCGCAAGACTCTCGACGGAGCGGCGTCGTCTGAGTGGCCGTCAGCCTTGGCAGAGCTCGTTGCCGTGCCCGGATTTGAGGAGCTGGAGGTACGGCTTGAGGTCGACGTCTCGGGGACTGGCCGCCCCCGGAGGGGCCAGGATGGCTGGTCGATCGAGATTCGTTGAGGATGTGAGGAGCCGAAGGGGCGGACCCAAGGATCCCCGAGAAGCGGCGGAACTTACGCGGCTCCGACAGGTTTCAATAGGCGACGAGAATGAGCCAGCCGCCCCGATCCACTGGGACAGGCGCTCTCGGGAGCGCCCCAGGGGGCTCTAGGGAGCCCGTGTCAACGGCCCGCGACCGCGGTGGTGAACTCATGCTCCGCTGGCAGGGCGGCGACGACAGTGCCTTCACGGAGATCGTGGATCTCTATTCGGGCCAGGTTTTTGCCCTCCTGACGCGCTTTCTCGGGCGCTCCCACCCCGGCCGCGAGGACATGGTTCAGGACGTCTTCCTGAGGGTCCTCAAGTCCCGGGATCGCTACGAGCCGAGCGCCAAGTTCTCCACCTGGCTGTACAGCATCGCCCTTCGCATGAGCATCAACGAAACCGAGCGTAGCTACGGACGCGGCGCGGTCTCCTTGGACGAGCGCGGCCCCGACGGCGGGCGAGCGATGGACCCAGAGGACGTCGACGCGGCGAACCCCGAGGACTCCATGGCCGCCGGGGATCGGGTCCGGGCCGTGCGCTCCGCCATCGCAGAGCTGCCCGAATCCCAGCGCGTGGCCCTCGTGCTCTCGCGCTACCACGGCCTGCCCTACGCCGAGATCGCTGACGTGGTCGGGTCCTCGGAGAAGGCGATCAAATCTCTCATACACCGCGCGAGGGAGACCCTGCGCGAGACCCTTCGCCCCCTGGTCCAACTCGAGCTGCAAAGCGGCGAGGACGGCACGCGATGACGTACCCAGATCACCACTCATCCCATGAAGGCCAGCCCGGCGACGGGACCCCCTGGACCCCGGAATTCTCGGACGAGCAGCTCGATCAGCTGCTTGGTGAAGACGCCGACCCGAACCTGTCGGTCGAGGCCAAGCGCGCGATCGTGATGCGCATTCGTGCCGAAGAAGACGCGGCCCTGGACCGACTTTTGGACCTCGACGGCGTGGCGATTCCCAGTGGCCTCGCGGCGCGCGTGATGGGCGCTTTGGATTCGAGCATGGCTGCCCAGGCGAAGGCCGATAGCCGAGACCTCCTCGTCCCAGCGATCCCACGGCGCCGGAGACTCTATTTGGTCGGTGGCGCAATCGCGGCCGCCGCCGCAGCGGCGGTCCTTGCCGTGGTGCTGAAGAAGGGCTCGTCCAGCGACCTCGGATCTGGCGGCGGCGCCCCGGCGCCCCACGTCGCCGACGCAGACCTCGCCCCCAGCGACGAGTTCCTTGCGCTGCTGCCTGCCCTCGAGAACGTCGACTTCTTGATCGACGAGCTTGATCCCCTCGAAGCGGACGCGCTGTTCCTGTTCGAAACCGAGGACGACCTCCTCCTGGACCTTCTGGACGAGAACGGCTGATGTTGCGCATTCGATTGATCTTGGCGGCTGTTATGGCCTGCGGTGGGCCCCTGATGGCCGGCGCCGCCCCTGCTTCTGTGACGCCGACTGCGGTGGCGTCGACCTTTGCGATGCAGGAGGGCGGTGGCGCTGCGAAGGACAAAAGCGCCGCGAAGGAGGAGCGCCTGAAGGCGTGGAAGTCGCTCGACGCCAAGCAGCGCGCCGAGTTGCGCCAGCGCTACGAGCGCATGAAGAAGCTCTCGCCCGAGGACCGCGCGCGCCTGCTGGAGCGAGCGGAGCGCCTTCGGGTGGAAATGGACAAGACCCTCGCAGCCCTCGGCCCCGGAGAGCGGGCCGCGGTGGAAGCCCTCGCCCCAGATGAGCGGCGGCGTGTGTTGCGCGCGCTGATCGGGGATCGAGCGAAGGTCGCGGCGGCCCGTATTCGGAGCCGTTTGACGCCGGAAGAACGCAAGGAACTCGACGCGGCCAAGCCTGTCGAACGCGCTCGAATCCTTGGCCGGCACCGAAAGCGCCAGCTAGACGCCCTGCCGGACCGAGTCCGGAAACTGGGCGACGAGCTGGGGCTTTCGGCGAAGGAGGTGCGCCAGCTCCATGAGGGGTCGCCGGCGGAACGCCACAAGCACATTGCACGCATGGCGCGCCGCCGGACCGAGCGCTACATCAAGGAGCACGGCCTCCCAGAGGGCGTGGACGCAAAGCAGTGGAGCCGACTCTTTGACGGCGACGATGAGACCTTTCTCCGTGCGCTGCGGCGAATTCGGATTCGCAACCCGGAGTTCGGGGTGCCAAGGCGCCGGTTCGAGGGGCGCCAGCGTCAGCGGGAAGCCATGGCACGGCGGCTGGAGTCCTTCGGGGCGCCGAGCCCCCGGGAGCGCGCCGCGCGGCCCGGGGCCCAGGAGCACGCGCTCCGACGTCGCGCGATCCTGAAATCCAGGGACCGTATCGAAGAGCTCATCGTCCGCCGCTTGCAGCTGCCCCTCGATCTGGCCGCCCGCCTGCGCACCCAGAGCGACGACGAGTTTGTCCGGAGCTATCGCTATACGATCCGCGTGCTCCGGGAGGGCGGCGACTTGGAGGCGTCGATCCGGAAACGCGTGGCCGGCGACAAGCCGAAGGCGAAGCGCTAGGGACCGAGCTCCCGAAGGGACTCGGCCCGGAGCGTATCCTGGGGCGATGGTTCAGCGTCTCGGTCGGGACTTCTATCGCGCGGGCGCCGAGGCGGTGGCGCGGCGGCTCTTGGGCCAAAGGCTCGTGCACATCGTGGATGGGGAGCGTCGCTCGGGGGTGATCCTCGAGACGGAGGCTTATCTCGGTCCCGAAGACAAGGCCGCGCATTCGTTCGGCGGCCGCCGGACGCGGCGTACCGAAACGATGTACATGGACGGGGGCACGGCGTACGTGTACCTGAACTACGGCATTCACCATCTGGTGAACATCGTCGTGCTCGGAGTGGATCAGCCCCATGCGGTCCTGGTGCGGGCGGTTGATCCAGTGGAGGGACTCCCGTCGATGCGTGCCGCTCGTCCGAAAGCGAGGGCTGACCGGGACCTTTGCTCTGGGCCCGGGAAGCTAGGCGCGGCGTTGGGGATCAACCTGTCGCACGACGGCCTGGACCTGACGGAGAGTGGGTCTCTCTTTGTGGAGCGGGTGCGACCGCGGGCGCTGCCAAGGGCGCGCGTGGCCGCCTGCCCGAGAATCGGCGTGGACTACGCGGCGGAGTGGGCCCCTCGGCCGCTCCGGTTCTGTGTGCGGGACCACCCAGGGCTGAGCGTGCCTGTGCCAAAGGGCCTTTGAGGTCGCCGCGGGCGCCTGCTTTGACCCCGCACCAAGGGTCCGCGGCCGCATTCAGAGGGCGTTTCGGCGCCCGCGCCGTTACCCTGCGCCGGTGACGATTCTCGACAAAGCCCACCTGTTCTCCCACGCCCTTGCCGCCGAGCCGAACCGGCTGCACTTCGCCGGTCACAGCCATCACCTCTGGCCCGACGCGACCCGCGCGGCCCATGACCAGGCATGGTCCGAGCGCGCCGACGAAAAGTGGGACCGCATCTTCGGAGAGGTCTACCCCAAGGCCCAGGCCGGAATCGCTGGCGCGATCGGCGTGGCCGATTCGTCGCAGGTGGCGTTCTCGGCCAACACCCACGACTTGCTCGTGCGACTCTTCAGCGCCACGCGCGCCTGGGAGGAAAAGCGGCCGATGCGGGTGATCTCCACCGACGCCGAGTTCCATAGCTTCACCCGCCAGATGAGGCGTTTCCGGGAGGCCGGCCGGGTGGAGTGGACCCAGGTCCCGGTGGAGCCCTTTGCGACGCTGCCCGAACGCTTTCGCAAGGCCGCCCAGGACGCGCCCCCCGGGGGCTGGGACCTCGCGTTCGCGAGCCACGTGTTCTATTCCTCCGGTCACGCATTCGACGAGGTTTTCGAGCTGCTTGCGGAGCTCGGCGACGACGTCGTCAAAGTCGTCGACGCCTATCACGGCTTCTTCGCCGTGCCGACGGACTTCGCTCCGTACGCGGATCGGCTCTATTACACGAGCGGTGGCTACAAGTACGCGATGTCCGGCGAGGGCATCTCGTTCCTCGTCGCGCCCCATGGACGCGAGGAGCGCCCAGAGATCACCGGCTGGTTCGCGGGATTCTCATCTCTCATGGACGGCCAGGCGGAGCTCGTTGGCTACGACAATGGGGCCTCTCGATTCATGGGGGCCACCTTCGAGCCATCGGCCCTCTACCGGTTCAATGCTGTCTGCGACCTGCTCGAATCCGAGGGCCTCGGTATCGCGGACCTGCACGACCATTCGATCGGGCTCCAAGAGCACTTCCTCGATCACGTGGCCGGAAGGAACGCAGGGTCCCTCACGATCGAACAGCTTGTGCCGGGGCGAGGCGAACTGCCTGGCGCCCGGCGTGGGAACTTTCTGACGTTCCGCAGGGACGACGCGGGGGCGATGCAGAAGCGCCTCGCGGAAGCACGCATCGTTACCGACGCCCGGGACGACCGCCTGCGCTTCGGGTTTGGGCTCTACCACCGTACGGAAGACGTCGACCGCCTCGCGGAGCGGTTGGCGGGCGGTGCCTAGGCTTCCCCAGGAACGGTCGCCGTGTGAGCAGGATCTGATGAGGCGCCGGCGAGGGGCTCGAAAGGGCCTTCCCCTGGCGCCTAGAGAATGCGGCGCCTAGAGAATGCAGCGCCTAGAGAATGCAGCGCCTAGTGATTGCGGCGCCCAGTGATCACAGGCCCGCTTCCGCGACGGCTTGGTCGAAGAGCTCGGGGTCGATTTCGCTGTTGGCGCGAAGGTCGTCGACGAGGCCTTCCTCCTCTTGGGCGATCTCGGGGTCTTCGAGGGCGTCCATGAGGCTGTCTCTTATACACATCTCCGAGCCCACGAGACTAGGCATGATCTCG
>CAJXRJ010000228.1 GCA_913058555.1 uncultured bacterium | reverse complement strand
TCCCCCATCCACCCAGCATGCCCACTTCCCCCATCCTCGACCTTTCGATCATCGACCGCACCCAGGTCGTCGTCGACCGTGCCGAACTCGACAAGTACCTCGCCCAGCGGGGCACCTTCTCCGTCATCGACCACCTGGTCCACGCGGACAAGGAGAACGCGATCATGGTGGGGGTCAAGGCCATCCGTGAGGACGACTGGTGGGCCGCTGACCACATCCCGGGCCGCCCGATGTTCCCCGGCGCACTGATGATCGAGACGGCGGCGCAAATCGCGTCCTACGACTACTCGAAGAACCGCATCCTCAGCGAAGACGACAATCGTTTCGTCGGCTTCGGCGGCGTCGAGAAGTGCCGGTTCCGCGGCGTGGTCGCACCGCCGTCGAACCTCTACCTCTGCGTCAAGCTCGAGCGCTCCAGCAGCCGCATGTTCCGGTACCAAGCGGAGGGCTACATCGAACGCGACGGCGAACTGCAGGCCAAGCGCGTCTTTGAAGCGACCGTGCTCGGCGTTCTGTTCTGATCGCCCCCCCACGGGGACGCGTAGGGGGCTGGCCCGGCTTAGGCCCGGCTAGAGCCCTGCGCCAAAGGAGCTCGGCTTCGCCGGCGCCTTCTGCGGGGCGCTATCTTCGGCAGGCTCGCTCCGCGTACCCCGAACCTCAGTGGCCCGAGACTCAGTGGCCCGAGACTCAGTGGCCCGAGACTCAGTCGCCTGAGGCTCAGTATCTTCCTCCTTGGAAGGCTCCTCTTCCTCAAGGATGGCGAGGACGTCGAGCTCCGAACACACGGATTCTCCGAGGCCCAGCTTCGACGCGAGGGACGGCTCGGTCATGCCACCTTCGCCGCTGACGGCTTCCTTGACGTAGGTGCCGTGCTGGGTCCGAAGCGTCACGAGCACGGCCGCATCTTCGCCTTCACGGGCTTCCGTGGGCTCGACTTCCACAATCTCGATCCAGCGCTTGCGCACCTTGTCGGCGCGGCGGTGGGCAACGCGGGTCGGGGTCTTCTGCGCGACGTCGTAACGCACCCCCAGGCATGCCGCCACCGCGGCCTCATCGGGCAGCTGCTCGCACGCGACACGGGCGCGGTACTCCTTGGCGAACTGGCCCTCTTTCAGCTCGCGCACGCGGCCCCTCTGGGTCCAGTGGAATCCGCGGACCTCAAGCCGGCCTTCGTTCCGACGGTTGATCTCCGCCTCGATCTCGGCGAGGTCGACGTTGGGCACTTTCGGATCGAGCAGCTCGAAGACGAAGGGGCGGCCGTCCCCCAGCATCCGCACGTCCACATCCTCGCGGCCTGCGCCGTGGAACTTGTGCTTGCGGGTGCCCGCGGCCTTACCGAGAACCCATCCGATGAGCTCCTGGACGGAATCCTTGGTGAGCTTGCCAAACCCCTCGCAGCGCTCGCACTTGCGACGGCGACGGGGGTGCCCCTTGCATTCGGGACAGAAGAACAAGGTCTGCGGGAGGTCCCGAGAATGCTTGAGGTAGCGCCCCTCGATGAAAACCTTCACCTTGGGGACTGACCGCTCACGGTCCCCACGGCCGCCCCTGGGGCGACCCTCCGGGCGGCTGTCGGGACGGCTCTCCTGGTGACCCTCGCGGCCGGAATCGGCTGCGGGGACTTCGGACGAGGGGGCGTTTTCGGGCGAGGACTCGGTCATGGATCAGGTGCCTGGGTCTTGGACCCCAGATTCGGGCTTCCGGGGATCAAGCCCCGGGCTCCGCAGGAGGAAGCCAGGAGTGTAGCGGGTTCCCCCACTCGGCTCCGCTACACTCCTCGCCCGATGCATCCGATCCTCTTCGAGATCCCCGGCCTGGGGTTCCCCATCCGCTCGTTCGGCCTCATGGTCGTTCTGGGCTTTCTCCTCGGCAGCTACCTCTTCGCCCGCCTGGGTCACCGCTACTCCGGCGACCCCGAGGCCGAGGCCCCCGGCTACGCCAACGTGCCCCTCTGGATCCTCGGCGGCATCCTGATCGGCGCCCGGGCCATGTACGTCCTAGTGGAGGTCTTTCAGCAGTCCCCCACCGGCAAGGCGTACCTCGCCGACCCGTTCAAGGTCTTCTATTACTGGGAGGGCGGCCTCGTCATGTACGGGGGCACCTTCGGGGGCATCGCCATGGGCCTTTGGGCCGCGCGCAGGTACAAGCTTCACCTGGGCCAGGCCATGGACCTCGGGCTCACGTCGGGCTTTTTTGGCCTCAGCATCGGCCGCATTGGATGCCTGCTGGTGGGCGACGATTTCGGCAAAGAGGTCACTGGATCAGCGGCGGATCTGCCGTTCCCCCTGACCATCAAGGTTCCCGATGTCCTGCCCGACGGCAGCCTCTTTGGAGCGGACAACGTGGGCAAGGTCCTTTGGGCCACCCAGCCCTGGATGACGATCAACGCCATTCTGATGGGCGTGATCGGCCTCTGGCTCATCAAGAGGCGCCGTTACGCCGGCCAGGTCAGCCTCGTGTTACTCCTGCTCTATTCGATCGCGCGCTTCGTGATCGAGAGCTTCCGCGGCGACAAGATCCGAGGCCTCTGGTTCAACGACACGGTCTCCACGTCCCAGCTCGTCTCCATAGGGCTCGGACTGCTCAGCATCGCCCTGATGATCAAGTGGCGTGGCCGGAGGGACGAGAACCGCGGCTTCGCCCCCGGCGTGGAAGTTTGAGCGCGAGGGCCAAGCACAGCGCGAAGGGCGAGACCTTCAAGGTCCACGCGGGCCTCGACGAGGCGGGCTACGGGCCCATGCTGGGGCCACTCACCATCGGCTTCTCCGCGTTCCGCTCGGAGGAGCCCGTCGACTGGTCGACTCTCTCGGGCTGCGTGACCGATGACCCCAAGGGGGATGGGGCCCGTGTCGTCGTCGCGGACTCGAAGCGTGTCTTCACCCGTAATCCGCGGGGCGAGCGCCGACTCGAAACCACGGCCCTGTCATTCCTAAGCGCCAGCGGCCACGGCGCGAAGAAGGGGCTCGACGTCGTGAAGAGCGCCCCGCGTGGACTTGCACCCACCGCCGAAGTGCTCGGAGCCCACCCCTGGTACGCGGCCCTGCCGCAGGCTCTGCCCCACCGGGTCCCCAAGGACGAACTCGCAGACCGACAGGCGGAGCTGATCCGTGGGCTCAGCGCAGCCCACACGGAGGTCGTGGAGGCCGGGGTCGTCGTGGTCCCTGCGGGCAGGCTGAACGACTCCTTCGCCGCCACCGAGAACAAGGGGGCGACCCTCTGGAGCTTCAACTCCGCCGTCATCGCCCACCTCTTCGAGTCCTTCGGCGTAGACGGCCTCGACCTCACGGTGGATCGGCTCGGGGGCCGCGCACGTTATGGCCGGCTGCTTTCGAGCCTCATCCCCTTCTCGACCGTGGACGTCCTGGGAGAGACGCGGGCGGACAGTCGGTATCTCGTCAGGGCAGAAGGCCGCACGATGCGCGTCCGGTTCGTCCAGAAGGGGGACTCGATTTCTCTGCCCGTCGCCCTCGGCTCTTGTCTCGCGAAATACGCGCGGGAGCTCGTCATGGGCGCCTTCAACGATCACTTTGGCGCACTTTGTCCCGGCGTGGGTCCCACCGCGGGATACGTCACCGACGCCCGCCGCTGGCTGGGCGAAGTCGAGCGCACCCAGCCGACCGCTCTCCAAAACCGGGACGTGCTCGTGCGGACGCGCTAACGCTCAAGCCGGTATTCTTGCCTCTCCTCTCCGCCCCGTTCCCTAGCTCCCCCACAACGACCACGTGAAGATCGCGATCCTCGGCGCCGGCATCTCCGGCATGGCCCTCGCAAGGTTCCTCGAGCAAGGGGGCGTCTCCCGGGACTCCATCACCCTCTTCGAATCCGGCTCCGTCGCTGGCGGCCTCTGCCTTTCCAAGACGGTGGATGGTTTCACCTATGACGTTGCGGGCGGCCACATCCTTTTCAGCAAGGACAAGGAAGCGATGCAGTGGATGAAGGATGAAGGTGGCGGCGACGACGCCTTCGTCACGCGGGACCGCAATACCAAGATCCGCTTCGACGACAAGTGGGTGCACTACCCCTTCGAGAACGGCATCGGGGACCTCCCCGCCCAAGCGAACTACGACTGCCTCCAGGGCTATGTCGAGGCTTGGCACGAGCGCAAGATGACCGGCTCCAAGGCCCCGACGGACTTCAAGAACTGGATTCAGTGGCGCTTCGGCACGGGCATCGCCGAGCACTTCATGAACCCGTACAACGAGAAGATCTGGAAGCGCCCGCTCGAGCAGATCACAAGCGACTGGGTGGCGGGCCGCGTGCCGGACGCGCCGGTCGAAGACGTCCTGCGCGCCGCCGTCGGCATCCGCACCCAGGGCTACACCCACCAAGCGATCTTCTATTACCCCAAGGAGGGCGGCTTCCAGGGCATCACGGACGGCCTTGCCCGAACCCTCGGGGATCGCGTGCGCCTCAACACGCCGGTCACGAGCGTCGTCAAGAAGGGCGATGGCTGGAGCGTCAACGACGAGGACTTTGACGTCGTCGTCAACACGATCTCGCTCACCTACGTGCCCGACTTCGTCCAGGGCGTGCCGGACGACGTGGCGAAGGCCATGCGCGAGCTGGAGTACAACGGCCTCGTAACCTACCTCGTCGCCCTCGACCGCGAAGAGCACCCGAACCTCTCGTGGATCTACCTGCCGCAGACCAAACAGGGTCCGGCGAACCGCGTGACGTACATGTCGAACTACTCGCCGGGCAACGCACCGGAGGGCAAGACGTCTTTCCTGGTCGAGATCACGACGCCGGGCGGGCAGCCGTTCCCGGGGATGGACCTCGAGAAGGACATGCTGCAGGGGCTTGAGACCGCCGGCCTCCTGAAGCGCGACGAGATCCTCTTCACGGACCGCTCCCAAGTGAACCACGCCTACGTGGTGTTCGACCACGAGTACGCGCGGCGCCGCAAGCTCGTGCTGGATTGGATGGACTCGAACGGCCTCCACCCCCTCGGACGCTTCGGTCGATTCGAGTACGACAACTCGGATCAGTGCGTGATCAAAGCGCGCGAGACCGCAAAGGCGATGCTGCCGAAGCTCCTCGGCTGATCGGGACCGGGCTGATCGGGACCGGGCATCGAACCAACACAAAGCGGCGCAGCGCGGGAGACCGCGCTGCGCCGCTTGGCGTTGAATACCGATCGTCCGACCTATCGCCGGGCGCCGAAGGGTTCTTCTTTGATCTTGTTCGGCGCGACGACCTGAAGCACGGCCGCCGTGACGGTTGCGAAGGGAAGCCAATCAGTGAATGGGGCCACCCAGTACAGTCCCGTGAGCATGGTGATCGCGATGCGCCAGGTGGGCGAAGCGCCCAGGAAACCTGAGAGGAAGTAGCCCGCAAGCATTCCGAGGGGCACTCCCAAGGGCGCCAAGATCCCCCTCGTTGCCGCGTCCCCCGCGTCGATGAAGAGCGCGGCAACAATGGGGCCAACGGCGTTCCAAACGCGGCTCGTCATCGCCTTCGCCGCAGAGGGTTTGACCCCCAGTCGCTCGACCTCCACCTCGATGATTTCGGGCTCATCGACATCCGCCGGACCCGTCCCACGGCGGGCCACGCCGGATTCGTGTCCAGTGGCCCCTTCATCGGAGGCGTGTTGTGGGTGCTGATCGAGGTCCGTCATGGCTCTCTGCGCCGGGTCGGGCGAGCGGGCAGGCTCCGCCGGGCCTTACGCCCCGCGGCGCTTCCCATTCTAATGTCCAACCATGACATTCCACCTCCTCCGAACTGCCCTGGCCGCCTTCGGGCTCTCCGCATCGGTCCTCGCCGGTCCCTCAGCTGGCCCCACCGCCCCCCAAGATCGCGTCACGGGACGGGCCTTCGCAACCCGCTCTGAGGTGATCGCGCGTCGGGGCATGGCAGCGACCAGCCAACCCCTCGCCACCCAGGCGGCCCTCGACATTCTGAAAGCGGGTGGAAGCGCCATGGACGCGGCCATCGCAGCCAACGCCGTCCTGGGCCACGTGGAGCCCACAGGAAACGGCATCGGCGGCGACCTCTTCGCCATCGTTTGGGATCCGAAAGAGAGGAAGCTCTACGGCTACAACGGCAGCGGGCGCTCGCCCATGTCGCTCACCCGCGAGAAGCTGATCGAAGCGATCGGAGACCCGGACGCCGAAACGATTCCCAAGTACGGCCCCCTCCCCGTGAGCGTGCCCGGCTGCGTCGACGGCTGGTGCGCCCTGCACGATCGGTTCGGAAAGCTCCCCCTCGACCAGGTCCTCGCCCCCGCCATCGCGTCGGCCCGTGGCGGCGCACCGATCACCGAGCTCATCGCGTATTACTGGAACCTCGGCTCGAACCGGCTCAAGGTCTGGCCTGGCTTCGAGGAGGTCTACATGCCGGGGGGCCGTGCGCCCCGCAAGGGCGAGGTGTTCGCCAACCCGGGCCTCGCAAACACTCTGGAAGCCGTCGCGAAGCAAGGTCGCGCGGGCTTCTACGAGGGGCGCGTCGCGAAGACCATCGCGGACTACATGGCGGCGAATGGCGGCTTCCTCTCGGAGGAGGACCTGCGCGCGCACCAAGGCGAGTGGGTCGAGCCAGTCTCGGTCAACTACCGCGGCTACGACGTTTGGGAATTGCCGCCCAATGGCCAGGGGATTGCCGCGCTCCAGATGCTCCAGATCCTTGAGGGCTACGACATCGCCGCGATGGGCTTTGGCTCCGCAGAATACGTACACGCTTTCACCGAAGCCAAGAAGCTCGCTTTCGCGGACCGCGCACGCTTCTACGCCGATCCCGCCTTCGCTCCGGCACCGGTCGCGGAGCTTCTGTCCGACGCGTACGCCGAAGAGCGTCGAGGGCTCATCGGCGAAAAGGCCATGAAGTCGACCCCCGCCGGCAACCCCGCCCTCGGGGAGGGCGACACCATCTACCTTTGCACGGCCGACTCGAGCGGCATGATGGTGTCCCTCATCCAGAGCAACTTCCGCGGCATGGGATCGGGCATGACGCCCCCGGGACTCGGCTTCTGCCTGCAGGACCGCGGCGAACTCTTTGACCTCGTCCCCGGCCGGCCGAACAGCTACGCGCCGGGCAAACGCCCCTTCCACACCATCATCCCGGCCTTCATTACGAAAGAGGGCGAACCGTACATGACCTTTGGCCTCATGGGCGGCGCCACCCAGCCCCAGGGGCACGTGCAGATCGTGATCAACATGATCGACTTCGACATGAACGTGCAAGAAGCCGGGGACGCGCCGCGCATCGTGCACACGGGATCCCAGCAGCCCACGGGGCAAACCATGGAGACTGGTGGTCACCTGCACCTGGAGTCGGGCTTCTCCCAGGAGGTCCAGCGGGCCCTCCTGCGCATGGGGCACAAGCTCCAGCGAGCCAACGGGATCTTCGGGGGCTACCAGGGCATCCGGGTGGATCTCGAGGGCGGCGTGTACTTCGGCGGGTCCGAATCCCGAAAGGATGGACAGGCCGCTGGATATTGACCCTGCCCGCCGGGCAGGATCGAGCCTATGGAATCCGATGCCCTGATCCTCGACGCAGCCGCCCGGTCGTTCCATGTGTCCGGCGCGCACGTGCTCGTGGGCCTGATT
Organism: uncultured bacterium; assembly: GCA_913058555.1. GTDB lineage: Bacteria > Planctomycetota > UBA1135 > UBA1135 > Saltatorellus. The sequence continues at coordinate 2,395 of CAJXRJ010000228.1, read as the reverse complement.
TCAGCGGCCGCGGCCGTGGTCTGCGCGCTCCTCCATTACGAGTTCATGAGCATCTCGTCCCGGCGCCTCGCCCGGGCCCGGCTCCCCCGCCGGACCCGCGTCTTTGTGCTGAAGCTCGCGATGCTCCTCGCCCATGTGATCGAGGTCTGGATCTTCGCCGGCCTCTACTGGGTCCTGGATCGCTTCCCATCCCTTGGACACCTGGACGGCCCCTTCGAAGAGGGCGCGCTCGACTTCGTCTACTTCTCCGCGGTGAGCTTCACCACCCTCGGGTTCGGGGACATCACCCCCATGGGTGCCATTCGCATCCTGTGCGGAACGGAGGCGCTGGTGGGCCTCAGCCTCATCACGTGGTCCGCGTCCCTGGCGTTCCTTGAAATGCAGCGGGACTGGGCCGAATTCCGCCATCCGAAACTGGTCAGCGGGAAGACCCGAGAAGAGCGACGAAAACGGCCCCGTGAAGAAGGCCACGCCCAACCTTCCAACCCCACGGAAACTCCATAGCCGTTACCCTCCATGCATGTCTGAGCCCACGGACGTCTTCGGGATTCTGGAATCCGCATTCGCGAAGGACCCCGATGGAATCGCGATCCTGTCCGCGGCTCCACCCCTCAACTACCGCAGCGTGCACGCGACGGCCAGCTACCTGGCTGCCTCCATCCGCGAACTCGGCATCTCGCCCGGTGACCGCATCGCCCTGATGGATCGCAACACGCCGGCGTTCCTGCTCTGGACCTTCGCCGCGAGCGCCGCGGGTGCGATCTTGGTTCCGCTGAACACCCGGCTCTCCCCCGCCGAGATCTCCGGCGTGCTTGAGGACGCAGCGCCGGCCCTCGTGGTTTCCCACTGGATGTTCAAAGGCGTCATCGATGAGGCGACGGAAAAGCTTCCTTCGATCCGGCGCGCGACCATCGGGCCGGAGCCGCACGGCGGAGACCACCCGATGGGCCTTCCCATGCAGCCGAGCCTCGCGACCGGGTTCACCCCACATCGACCCGGACCCGACGATGTCGCGCACCTCTATTACACGAGCGGGACCACGGGCCGACCCAAAGGCGTCCCCCTCACCCACCGCAATGTGGTCAGTCACGCCCTGGCGGCAACCACCGAGCTGGATCTCGCATCGGACGATGTATGGGGCCACTTCGCGCCGATGTTTCACCTGGCGGACGCCTGGGCCACATTGGCGATCACCGCCGTGGGAGGAACCCATGTGTTCCTCCCGGAGTTCGAAGCGCTCGCCGCCCTCCATCTCATCGAGGACACCGGCGTAACGATCACGAACTTGGTGCCCGTGATGCTCCAGCGCATGCTGGCGGCGAAGCAGGAGGACGGAAAGGCCATCGACGTTGGCTCGCTGCGACTCGTCATGTCGGGCGGCGCCCCCATCGCTCCGGAAACCGTTCGTTCCGTGCTCGACCTTCTGTGCCCTGAATACATCCAGACGTACGGGCTGACGGAAACCAGCCCCTACCTGACGCTCGCGATCCTCGAGCCGCGCCACAGGCAGCTCTCCCCGGAGCGTCAGCTTGCGCTGCGTTCACGCACTGGCCGGCCCTTCGAGACCGTGGAGCTCGAAGTGCTCGATCACCTCGGACGCCCCGTTGTTCGCGACGACCATGAAGTCGGTGAAATCGTGGCCCGCGGCTGCTCGATCACACCGGGATACTGGAACCGCCCCGAGGAAACGGAAGCGGCGTTCCAGGACGGTTGGTTCCACACGGGCGACCTTGCCACGATCGACAAGGACGGCTGGGTCAACATTGTCGATCGGAAGAAAGATGTGATCGTCACCGGCGGAGAGAACGTCTATTCCATCGAAGTGGAAAACGCACTGTACGCCCACCCTGCGGTGCTCGAGTGCGCGGCCTTCGGCGTCCCATCGGACGAGTGGGGAGAAGAAGTGCGCGCAGCGGTGGTTCTACGGGCCGGGACTGCGGAGCCCGCCCCCGGCGAGGGCGAGCTTCGTGATCATTGCAGGTCCCTGATCGCCAGGTACAAGGTCCCCCGCACCATCCAGCTCCTCGACGTGCTTCCAAAGACGGGCTCAGGCAAGATCGCCAAGCGCCTACTTCGGACGGTCTAAGAAGCGGCGCAGGGCGCGCCAGAGGTCCCTGAGCGCCCGCCTCCTTGCGCTATCGTGCGCTCAAGCAGATGCTAAGGGCACGCGTTCGGGCTCGCCGGATGCCGCTCAATTTCGCTTCCCGGAGATCCATGCGCCTGACTCCCCTCGCCCTCGCCTGCTTGGCAGGGCTTATCGGTACGACTTCCCACGCCGCCGCACAGGGGGTCGTCGCCTGGCAGTTCGGCTACGACTTCGCCGGGTCTGACACCCAAAAACCCACCGAGCTCGTGGAGACGCCCGACGGTCTGTCTCTTATACACATCTGACGCT
>CAJXRJ010000227.1 GCA_913058555.1 uncultured bacterium | reverse complement strand
CTACACACTGCATATCGTCGGCAGCGTCAGATGTGTATAAGAGACAGGCTCACCGCCGGAGCCCACGTCCGGATCGATGTTGAGGAATGGGGTGGCGAGGAGAACGCCGTTTTCGACGACTCGGATCTGGCCGCCGCGCTGGACGATGAAAATGCGCGTCGGATCGCCGGGAGCGAACGTCAAGTCCGTGGGCGTGTTGCCGACTTGGACGAAGAGCTCGGTCTCGAGCGGGACCTGAGCGGCCGCGTCGGTCGAGGACACGAATGCGGCGCCGGCGAGACCGAGAAGGAGTGAGAAGCGAAGCATGGATGCGTCTTTTGATCCCAAGGGAGAGGTAAGCGGTCTCCGGCGCGGGGCGGCGGAATCCGGGGGTAGGGCCCAGGGCCCTCTCGTTAAGCTTCGAGGGCTCAGGCCATGGTGTCAAGGCGAACGGGCAGCTCGGTTTGTTCGGTTGGGACACGAGAATCCGATCCGAAATGTCCCTGTTGCGCCCTCTCTCCGGACATGCGCCCCGTAGGACCCCAGGGCCCCGGATTGGGGTCACACAATCCCGTACAGAGACGACTCGCCGCTCCCATGAATGTCCCGTCATCGCGTCCATTTTTGCCGATATCCGACGCCAGTGTCCGCCCCCAGGACAGCTCGGCGCACCGAGGGGGCGCCCAGGAGCCTGTGCCCCAGGGTCCCGGGCCCTGCCTCCGGCGCCGCATGGGGCTAGGACTCGCGGGCCTTCTGCTCGCGGCGGGCTGCGGCGGTGACGGAGAGTCCGCGGGCGCTGAGATCCCGAATGGAATCCGGCATGTGATCCTTTTGACGTTGGACACGACCCGCGCAGATCACCTCGGGTGCTACGGCAATCCGAGCGTCAAGACTCCGGCCCTGGATCAGCTCGCGCGGGAGGGCGTGCTCTTCGAAGCGTGCCAATCGGCCGCGGCGACGACTCTCTCTTCCCACGTGTCCATGATGACGGGGACCTATCCCCTGTGGCACGGGGTCCCGCGGAACGGTTTCACGATCGACCGCAGCAACGTGACCCTCGCGGAAGCCCTCGACGCCCAGGGGTTCTGGTGCGCCGGGTTCCTCGGGTCGGCAGCGCTGACGAAGCGGACGGGGATCGACCAGGGCTTCGATCACTGGGACGAAGGCCTGAGTCAACCCATCGAGCCGGGTGGGAACGATCAGCTCCAGCGGCGGGCGGACACGCTGACCGACGCGATCCTCGATCACGTCGAGACCACGCTGTCCAAGCCAGGCGCGGAGGACGCGCGACTCTTCCTCTTTGCCCAGTACTTCGATCCCCACGCACCCTACGCGCCGCCGGGTGACCTGCGACAGCGCTACGGCGCCACCCTCGCCGCCGGTGGATTCGGCCAGATCGAACAGGCCGTCGTGGAGCAGCAGCGCCGGGCGACTGGCCGATCCCTCGGGGGGCAGCAGGGGGTGATCGCTGGCGGGCTGACCCCCGAGCTCATCCGCGGCGCCACCGGTGCGGCGACGGATATGGGGCTTGAGCTCTCGCGGCTATACGCCGGGGAGATCACCTTTACTGACCGTGAGATCGGCCGCTTGCTCCTCGGGCTGAAATCCCTCGGGGTGCTCGATGAGTCCCTCGTGATCGTCACTGCCGATCACGGAGAGACACGCTGGGAGCACGGCAACGCATGGAACCACGGTCTATGGGTTTCGCAAACGGACGTGCACGTGCCCCTCATCATGCGCCTTCCGGAGGCCTTCGCGGAGGGCAACGCGGAGCGGGGCGCAACCGTCAAGACGCCGGTGTCGGGGGTGGACCTGATGCCGACTGTGCTCGATCTGCTCGGCCAGAACGTGACCGGTCCAGGTTCGGGCTTCCAGGGCCGTTCCCTCGCACGGGGCCTCCGGGGCCAAGGGCTCGACGACGTCCCCGTGTTCTCGGAGGCGACCCAGCCGGGACCGTCCCTCGAGCGCCCGGAGAAAGGCCAAGAGCCGCTCCCGTGGCTGGGCGCGCGCAAGCCCTGCGCGGTGCGCCTTGGGAATTGGAAGCTCGTTTCGGCGCCCTACCTCCAGCTCGAACAGCTCTTTGAGCTGGAGCAGGACCCCGGTGAGCGCCACGACCGCCTCACGGGCGAGGACGCTGACTCCTTGGGGGCCGCGCGTAAGCTGCGCGCCGAACTGGTCAAGTGGCGCGCCGTAGCTGCCCCCAAGGTCTCGTCGTTTGACAAGAGCCAAGCGAAGGGCCTGAGTGGGCTCGGGTACTCCGAGGCCGTAGCCCCGAAGTAAACCCATGGGCCGTCTTCAGCCCTTCCGCCCGTTACTCGAAGCTGCCGTGGTGGCGATAGAAGAAGCGGTGGATGACCTGGCCGTCGCGGAAGACCTCGCCGTCGAGGAAGTACACGGGCAGGCGCTGATCGCCGCTCTCGGCCCGCTGGGCGTCCATGACCATGCGGATCACGTCCCCGCGCTCGACGGGGAAAGGGCGCACCGGGAAGAAGGACTGGCGCCAGTGGGTTTGCACGTGCATGGGCGAGCATGAAAGCTCGACGTCCCCGGCCAGGTCCACTTCGAACCACCCGCCGAATCCATGGACCGTTCCCTCGCGTTCGATGGGCAGGGTGGCCACGGACGTGAAGAAGAAATCGTCAGCCGTGCCTGAGTCGAGGTTCAGATCCAGGACTGTGTCGGCGGGACCCAGAAGCGACGAAGGCTTGAGGTCGCAGGCGGCGGTCAGGAAGCTCTGGACTTCGGCCTCGAGGAGGCGGGTGAAATCGAGCCCGTAGACGGGTCGCTCCCAGAGGCCAATGCCGAGGTCCTCATGGACGTGGCTGTCGTCCACGGGGGCCACCCGGAGCCGCAGCTGGCCCGGGAGCATGTGCCCGCCGGGGGTCAGGTAGCGATCGCGGGCGTGGATCACGGACTCGAACATGAGCTCGGCCAGGCCGAAAAAGCCCATCCACTCCGAGATGACGAGGTCGTACTCGCTATCGAGGTCGAGATCCTCCGCGCGGCCGCGGTGGAACGTGATCTTGTCGGCAAATCCGTTGTCCGCGGCCAACTCGCGGGCCACGTCGATGATCCCTGAGGAGTCGACGGCGTCCACTTTCGCGGCGCCTGCCCGGGCCGCGAACATCGAGAGGATGCCGGTTCCAGTGCCGATATCGAGCACTCGCTTGCCCTTGGCGACGGCCTCGATCGCCCGCCGATACGCATCCGTCCGGGCGTGATCCTGGATCATCAGCCGGTGGACGCCGGGGTCGGCGTAGCTCGCAAAATAGTCGTTGTCGCTCCAGTAGCCTTCGCTCATCGCGGAAGGGTGCCAGACGGGATCCCCCGGCGCGCGCCAAAAGGGCCAGGGGTCGAGATAATTGGTGACGTTGTCCCTCCCTTGGAAGAGGGCGGAAGGATGGGGGATCGGGAGGAAGCGTTGAGATCCAGTCCATGGGATTTCTAGGATCACTCCGTGGGCACCGCCAAGCCAAGAAGGGGAGATGAGGGGACGCTGGATCCGGCGGCGGCTCTGTCCGTAGCGGAAGCCGCGCGTCTCGTGGATCGACCCCAGGCGGAGATCGAGGAGCATCTTGCCACCGGTGTGCTGCTCTCCGAGACTCGACGCCAGGGAGGGAAAGAGGTCCAGATCATCCGGGCGATCGACCTCCAGGAGGCCTACCCGGAGCATTTCTACCCCCGCGCGGGGGCCGGTGAGGCGCCCCGGGCCTCCGGTTCCGATTCGGTGGCGGCGCACGCTGCTGACGCCTCCGGCCCCTCGCTGGGCCCCACGCTGGGTTCCACGCCTGGCTCCTTTGACGGGATGGAATCGACCGAGACCGTCGTTGAAGCCGTGCGGACCTCGGACACGAGCCGAGACGCGCTGATCGAGCTTTGCCAGGACATGGAAACCCGGCTCGATCTCGCGGAACGGGAGCGACAGGCCAGTACGGCGGCGCTTCTGATGGCCCAGCGACGCGTGCTCGACCTGGAGGTGCAGCAGCGCAAGCAACCCTGGGCCCGAGCTGGCGGCCTCTTTGCAGCCCTTGCCTCCGCTGCGGCGATCGTGATCGCACTGCGGGCTCCGGCCGCTGCACGCGAGGCGGCGGCCAAGGAGATCGCACCCCTGAGGGAGTCGGCGATGGAAGGGATCCGGGAGGCAGGGGAGAGCCTGGCCGCCCAATGGGGGGATCAATGGCAAGGGGCCTTGGACGCGGAGCGCTCGGCTGCGGACCTCGAAAGGGAACGTTTCGGCGAGACCTTGCGCGCGGCGGAATCGTCAGCGGAAGCCAGCGCTGGAGCGGCGAAGGAACTCGCGGCCACCTCGGCGGCGACCCTGGCCCGGGTGGAAGCGGGGGCCCAAGGGGTCCTCAGCGCCGCCCAAGCGGAACGTGCCGAGGCTGCACGCGAGCGAGAGGAGCTCCTGGCGGCACTCGATGACCTGGAGCAGCGCCTCGGCAGCTCAGAGGAGATGGCACGCAAACGGTCGGCGGAGCTCGAAGTGGCCCACGACAATGCCAGCCGCGATCGCATGCGGTTCCGCGAGCGCCTCGGCGATGCCGAAAGGCTGCTCGAAGACGCGCGTTTGGCCATGGGGGCCAGCCGGCGGGGCCAGGCCGATGAGCGCGAGCGGCTCCGGCAAACGACCGAACGTCTCGAGGCCGCCCTCTCCAAAGTCGAGGCACGCGGCGCTGTCCAGCCAGCGAACAGCCTTCGCCAAGGGGAAGGGGGCGCCGTGCCGGCTGGTCCATCGACGCGGCCGGCCGCGCCTATCCCCGCGCCTTCCACCACGGGAGGCGCAGCGGCTCCCCAAAAGGAAACGCGCGAAGGATCAGCAAAGCCCAGCCTGGGCTCGATCCTTCGCGCGCTCTTTGGATAGATCGCAGCGGGGTGGTCGGGCGTCGCTATCGGGCGAGCCCGCCGTAGCGGCGACTAGGGAGCGAACGTGACCTGCAGGCCGCCCGTGGTGTTGGAAGTGGCCATGCCGCCCACCGTGTCCCGGAACCACGCCTGGAAGTACCAGGTCTCCCCGATGTCGAGCACCGTGCCCGGGGGCAGGGAACCGAAGGGAATCGGAAGAGTCGCTTGGCCCGAAGCGCCGGAGTTCTGGAGGAAGTTGTTCAAGCGCACAATGGAGCCGCCCAGGCAAAGGTTGCCTTGGCTACCCGCGAAGCCCGGAACGAAGTCGTCGGTCTCCGAGAGGATGAACAAGAGGAATTGGTTCGCGGGAACGTCGTTCGCCACGAGGGTCAGGTTCGCCGCGCTCAGGCTCGGGGACCCCGTGCTGGTCATGGTGGCTGCGGCTCCGCTCGTGTTGACGGTGGACTGGCAGAATGAAACCGGCTGGGCAGCGGTGGCCTCAGCGAGGACATTGCCCGTCAGGTCGATCGTGGCGGAGAGTCCGCTAGCGGCGTCGGTGAACGTGAACGTGATTGCCAGGGGTCCCGATAGGGTCGTGATGTCGCCCACCACGGCCAGGTTGCCCATGAACGGCTGAGGGCTGCTCTGGGACCCGGTCAAGTCCGTGGTCGTGGGGCCGCCGGTCAAGGGGGTCACCGTGACGATGCCGCTCAGCGCCCTTGCTTGGACTTGGGCGTTGAAGTTCCCGGCGGCGTCGATGGACGCCGGGGCCGAGAGCAGGCGCAGGGCCAGATTCGAAATCTGGATCTGAGCGAGGTCCGGGAAGAACGGAATCGGGCTCGGAATCGAGGCGTTGATATCCGGCGTGATGAGCGCGCTGCCGCCGCCCAGCTCGATGGTCTGGGGCGGGGCACCGGCGGCGCCGGTCATCGTGCCGTTCGTGGTGCCCACGAAGGAGAAGTTCGGCGGGTTGCCGACGATGGGCCCGAGGGTGGTGGAGCCGCTGTAGGTGAACTGGGTGGCGTTGCTGTCGATGACAAACTCGACGGGCGCTTGTGCGGCGGCGGCCGTGGTGAGGCTTCCGAAGAGGCCCAGGGCGGCGGATAGTGCGGCGGTTCGAATCATTGTGGCTTTCCTAAATGAGGAGGCCGAGGAAGGTAAGGAGGCTGAATACTCCCCCAGGATGGAGCGTTTCGCCAGTGTCGGGCCCAAGAAGACGGTCGATCGGTGGTGCGGGATGGGGTCCCGGACGCTCACTTCCTCGTCCGGAGCAAGTCCCTGGGACGCAGTCCCTTAGGTGCCCCAATGGATCCAAGGGGACGCTTCCTCGTCTGTCGGCCACGGCGGGCGACGGGCAGGGGGCGGGGGACCCTTTCGCGAGGTCCTCGCATCGGAGTGTCTCAATTGATACACAGGTCCCATGAGCGCAGCTTCCGCAGATGGTCGGGATCGAGATCCCTCGTCGCCCGACGAAGCCCGTGGCGAGCAGCCCTCGGGGCCTGCCGAGGCCATTGGGTCAGGGCCGCATGGTGGTCACTTGGGCCGCGGAGTTGGGCCGTCAGAGGTTCCTTCAGAGTTCACTTCTGGGGGACCGCCAGCGGAGCCAGAGCAGTGGGAAGGCGAGCTCAAGCGCGAGATCGGTCGGTTGCGCGGTGAGATCGCGGAGCTCCGCGAATCCAAGGGCATGCTCCTCTCCAAGCTCAGGGATGCGGAGCGTAGCCGCTCCCTCGATAGCGAAGAGGCTCTGAAGCCCTGGGGGACGGCCTTCGGTGGCGACCCCATCGCCCCGAACTCCGAGTGGGCAGGCGCACTTCAGCCCAGCGGCAAGCGGCTTCACCCGAAGGGCAGAGTCCTTGCCGCCAGCCCCCGTGCTTCCATTCCCACGATGGACCGCACCCTGGCGGCGGTCTCGGCGATGGTGCTTGGGATCGCCTTCGGCCTGGCCGGGGGAGCGCTATTCAGGACCGGACCCAACACGGACAGCGGCCAAGTCGCAGCGGCGGGTTCGGAGAAGAAGGTGGTGTCGGTGAGCGGCAGCCCTTCGGCGGACGCCCCCGGGCAGACCGAGCGGGAGAACCCGTCGACCACCGCCCCCGCGGGCCGTCCCATCGAATCCGCGGGCGCGGTCAAGGGCAAGCCCATCGCCGCGAGCGCGGCGAAGACGATGGCGGCGAACGGCGGCCCCGTGGAACCGGATCGAGGGTCCGCCGGCGAACCTACGCCAGGAATGGCGACGCCCGGGGACTCCCCCAAGGGCCATTCCAACGGCCCCTCCGCCGTGGGGGATTCCGAACCATCGAAGCCCGCGTGGGAGCTTCCTATCTACCTCGCCGATCTCGCCCCCGACGCGTTCAAGGTGCGGCTTGGCGCCCAAGCGGCGCCCTGCGCCTTCGCCGACAGCCTGATGGACCCCGCCCGCCGGGACGGGCTTCTGGGTGCCCTAGGACCGTGCATCGGCGCCCACGGCAAGGACGGCATTCCGGTGGGGACCCACCGCGTGGCCGGCGTGGACTGCTGCGCGCACCACGCTTTTGTGGAGCGGATGACCCAAGCGAGTCGCGACGCCGATGCCATGGCCGGGATCCTGGCGGAAGCGCATGTGGCCCAGCAGGACGGCCAGGTACCGCCGCTGCTGCGCCTGAGAGCGGAGCGTTCCGCCCTGCAATTCATGCGGCGATTGGCGGGCACCTGGGCCTCTGCTGGCATCGACGACGGCTCCATGGGGCACCGATGGACGGCGTCCAACTCCGACCCCACGCGCATGCGCATGTCGTCGTGGATTCGTCTCGAGGAGTCGGGCAAGTCCTATTCATTCGAGATGGAGATCGAGCTCAAGGACGGTCCCCGGGGGGATCTGCTGGTGGCGTTCGATTGGCTGGGCAAGGACCCGCTGGGCGTCGTGATTCAGAAGCGTGCGGACGCGGTGAAAGGGAAGTAGCTCCTCCGATCGTTCGTCCGATAGCTCCTCCGGGGTGGAAGGTGCCGGAAGGGCGACCCACGAACGGGGCGCGGCTTCAGGGCAGCCCGTTGATCCGTGATGCCCATGAACAGGCGGGCTAGACTCCTCGGACGATGATCAAGAAGCTCATGGCCCTGGTGCTGGCATCCCTCGGGGTGTGGTCGATGCACAGCGGCATCGCTGCCCGTGAGGCGTTGGAGCCGAAGTCATTCGTCGCCGGCGCGGGACTCATTCCCGGCGTGGGCCCCGCGCTCCCTTCGGGGGCCGAGACCCCCGGGCTCGAAACAGGCGATTCCCGCACCGGGCACAAGACCCCTGCGATTCCCGGAGAGGTGCGTTCCAGCGTGCTTGCGGCCGTGGCGCCAGGGGTGGCCTCTGCGGGGGGGACACGGCGCTCGCTGGGCGTTGGTTTGCTCGCCGCGGCCCTTAGCCTCGCTTGGCTGGGCGCCTTTGGAAACCGCCGTGGGGATGGCACCCGCGCGGCCAGTCCCTGGCTGTCGACGCTGGTCTTGATCCCCGGCGCCTACGCTCTCTTTCGACTCGGCGCGGGCACCAGCGCCGCCGCGCCGGCGGCAGTGGCCGCCCGTGCTGCCTTCTGGCTCTGGGGCCCCGCCGTGGGGCTCGCGCTGCTCTTGCTCAGCAGTCCGAGAACAGGGCGCGCACGTCCGCGATGACGGCCTGTTCGGCGGCGGTGCATGGGGCGAGGAAGGCCCGCGCGTTCTCCTGCACTTCCTGGGGCGTAGCGCACCCGATGAGCGTGGTCGCGACCCGGGATTCTTGCGCAGCAAACGCCACGGCGAGCCGCGGCAGGCTCATGCCTTCCTCCTTTGCCAATTGGAATGCCCTCTGGGCGGCGATGGCCGTGGGGTCCGACCCGATGGGGCTGCCATCGGCGGCGACCTGGGACACCCTTGGGTCCGCAAGCAGTCCCATATGGAGTGGGGAGGCGTTGATCACGGCGATGCCACGCTCTTCGGCAGCGGGGAGCGTCGCTTCCAGGAGATCCGCATTGACGAGGTCGAGGCGGGCGTAGGAAAGGACCGCGTCGATCGGGAACGTGACCAGGATCTCGTGCAGTAGACCGAGGAAGCCGCCTGAGGCGCCCACGTAGCGAATGTCTCCCCGTTCCCGGGCATCCACCAGGGCGGGCAGCACTTCGCCCAGCAGGCGCTTGGCTCCGGCTGCTTCGATGTCGTGGGCGTGATAGAGATCGATGCGGTCCGTCTGGAGCCGGCGCAGGGAATCCTCTAGCTGGGCCCGCACGGCCTTGGCACTGACATCGAACGGTTGACCGTCCAGAGGGGAGCAGCGGCTCGAGAGAAAGATGTCGTCGCGGAACGGGGCCAGGATCCTGCCCGCCTTCTCCTCGGAGGCCGCCCGATCCTCACCTTGGGCCACGTCGATGGAGGTCATGCCGCACCCGATGGCGGCGTGGATCGTCGGCTCCCAGGGGTCGGAAGCCGCGCGTCGGGCGAGGGCCCCTAGCCCGAGTCCGAGGGCGCTGACGTTTTCCCCGAAGGCGCCCAGGGGGCGTACGGGGATGGTGGGGGCGTCCGCTGGTGCAGGCGTAGGTGAAGCCCTCATTCCGTGACGGTGGCTGGGCCACTGGGGCCGCTGCCCCGGGTGGAAGGGCGATACATGACGATCACGAGGGCTGCGCCGAGCAGCAATCCAGAGACCGCCAGGCGTGGGAGATTGGCCTGCTCACGGAAAGGAGGCAGCAGGGCGACGAGCACGGCCAGGGGGATCTTCAGGTTGTTCATCACCGCGAGGGCCCCCACGGACACCCGGGTGGCCCCGAGGTTCCAGAGGAAAAACGCGAGTCCGGAGGGGACGACGCCAAGGTACAGCACCGTCCATACCTGAGCCTCGGTGAGGCGGAGGGAGCTGGGCTCCACGTGGAAGATCGCCCAGGGAAGCGCCACCAAGAACGCGCCGATGTAGAGCAGTCCAAAGCGGCCCGCGGCGCGCGCCGTGGATAGTTTTCCCGCGTCGCCCCGGGACTCCTCCCGGCGATAGAAGACTTGGCCCGCCGCAAAGGCAAGGTTGGCGAGCTGGACCAATGCGAACCCTGTCCAGAAATCGTGGCTTGCCCCCGCCCCGCCGGAGCCGCGGAGAACATAGGCCCCCGCCACGGCGACCGCGGCGCCTAACCATGGCCTGAGGGAG
>CAJXRJ010000226.1 GCA_913058555.1 uncultured bacterium | reverse complement strand
TCGGGGCGCGGCTCGCGGAGCTATTGATCGCCGAGGTCCCAAACGGCGTCGTCGAACTCGTTCAGGGAGACGGGGCCGTGGGCGCGGCCCTCGTCGAGGCGGACGTGGACATGATCGCCTTCGTCGGAAGCCGCGACACAGGCGCCAAGATCATGGGGGCCGCCGCGAATTCCCTGAAGCGCCTCGTGCTCGAGCTGGGCGGGAAAGACCCGATGGTAGTGTTCGAGGACGCGGACATCGATGCCGCCGCGAAATCCGCGGTGGAGCATTCGCTCCGGAATACGGGGCAAGTCTGCTGCTCCATTGAGCGCGTTTACGTCGCGGATTCCGTCGCGGACGAGTTTGAGGGGAAGGTCTGCGCCTTCGCCGCGGATTGGGACCATGGAGACAGCCTTGCGGGTGACGCAAAGATGGGCCCGCTCGTCTCGGAAGAGCAGCGGAACAAGGTCGCGGGTCAAGTTCGCCAGGCGGTGGGCGCGGGGGCCGCGCTGCGCCTTGGGGGCGAGACGCCCGAGGGGCCAGGTTGGTTCTATCCAGCCACCGTTCTGACCGGCGTAGCCCAGGACAACCCGATCACCCACGCCGAGACCTTTGGCCCGGTCGTCGCCGTGACGCGCTTCGACGGCACCGAGGCAGAAGGCGTGCGCCTTGCGAACGACACGATCTACGGCCTGGGCGCCAACGTATGGACCGGTGACCCAGAGCGCGGCCGCCGCGTGGCCAGCGCCATGCGCGCGGGGCAGGTCGGCGTGAACCGTTACCTCGGGGGCGCCCCGGGGTCCCCATGGGTGGGCGCGCGCCAGTCCGGATTCGGTTTCCTCGGCGGCCCCGACGGCCACCGTCAGTTCACTGTGCCGAAGACCATCTCGATCGCCCGCCCGTAGCCAGCTGGGGCCCTGGGTGGAGGGTTGCGTCCCGGTTGGCGAGCCTTTCCCGCGAATGGCGAGAGCGCCGATCCACGGGGGCGTGGATCGGCGCTCTTGAAAGGTCGCTGCTCGGTGGGGCAGGCCTACTCCGTGGCCTTCCTGCCCTCTTTTGGGCTGGTCTGGGGGGCTGCAGCCGCGTCCTCTTTCGTCGCCTCAGCTTCGTCATCCGCAGAGTCGTCACCGTCAGGTTCGGTCGGGTTGGAATCCTGAGCGACGAGTTTGCCGAGGAACTCGGGCATCTCCACGCCGCCGATGTCGCGCATCATCTGGAGCGTGGGGGGCAAGGACCCGGCGAGGGATTGCAGGAAGCGGCTCGTGCCCGAGCCTCCTTCGCCGTTTCCGTTGCCGCTTCCGCCGGCGCCGTCCCACACGACGATCTTGTCGAACTTGATGTTCGAGATCGCGGTGGCCGCGGTTTCGGCGAGGTGATCGAGATGCTCGAGCATGAGCATCTGGAACGCCGCGCTGGACCCGCCACAGGCGTTCACGATCTCGCGGAGACCGTCACCTTTGCGGCGCAGGATCTCGTACTGACCACGGGCTTCGGCGTCGAGGCGCGCGAACGTTGCGGCCGCTTCACCTTCGGCCCGGATGCGGGCACGTTCGGCTTCGGCTTCGGCGGTGACGATGGTCTCGGCCTTTTCGGCTCGGGCGCTCGCTTCGAGCTCCGCGCGCTTCTCGGCCTCGATCTTCTTGCCCTCGGCCGCGGCCGCCTTGGCCTCCGCGAGGTACTGGGCTTCACGCACGGCCGCGTCCGCTTCGCGCTTGCGCGTTTCACCGATCTGGAAGGCCTCGGCCTCGCGGACCTTGAGCTCGGCGTTGGCGGAGGCGATGGTGGCCTTTGCTTCGTTCTCGCCGGACACCGCGTCGGCGTTGGCCGCCGCGACCTTGATCCGCATCTCCCGCTCGGAGTCCTTGACGAGGGATTCCTGCTCGAAGAGGGCGTACTTCTCACCGACCTCGCGCTGCTTCTCGAGATCGGCGATCTTGACCGCGCGCTCGCGCTCGGCGTCCTTGGTGCCGATGTCCCGGACCTTCTCGCGCTCGGCAACCTCGATGGCCCGGGTCTTCTGGGCCTCCGCGACACCGATCGCACCCTTGCGCTCCTGCTCGGCCACGTCGATCGCCGCTTGCTGGATGGCTTCCGATGCGGCCTTCTGGCCGATGGCCTCGATGTAGCCCGAGGCGTCGGTGATGTCCTTGATGTTCACGTTGATCAGCACCTGGCCGATCTTCGCAAGCTCGGGCTCCAGGGAGCCTTGGACACGCGACAGGAACACGTCGCGGTCGCGGTTAATCTCCTCGATGCGCATCGACGCGATCACCTGACGCAGCTGACCGAAGATGATGTCCTCGGCCTGCTTCATGATCTCGGTCCGGCTGAGACCGAGCAAGCGCACCGCGGCGTTGCTCATGATCTCGTGTTCGGTACCGATGGCGACAGTGAAGACACTCGGAACGTGGACTCGAATGTTCTCGAGGCTGAGCGCGCCTTCGAGGGGGATCTCGATCTGCATGGGATCGAGAGACAAGTAGTCGTACGCCTGGATCAGCGGCCAGACGAAGGTGCCGCCGCCGTGGATGGGCTTGGCGGATTGGCCTTTGCCCGTGCGTCCGTAGACGACGAGGATCTTGTTGGAAGGGCAGCGCTTGTATCGGCGGGCCATCGCGAGGATGAACCCGAAGATGATGAAGACGAGCGCAAGTCCGCCGATGAGCGGGTAATTGAGATCATCTGGCGCAAGCGCGAAAGGAAGGAGAGATGTCATGGGCGAACGGATAGGGGGGGGAAGAGGTCAGACCTTTTCGACGGCGAATGTGGCGTCATTCACCATGCGGACAATGCGCACGTCAGAACCGGTGGGCAGTTCCGGTCCGTCAGTGACGGCGGCGTACTCGGCGGTGCGGCCCTGCAAGGCCACTGTGATCTTGCCTTTGCCGGAGCCCGCCTCGGGAATGCGTAGGTACACGGTCGCGCTGGAACCGACGGCGCCAGTGGGGTCGAGATTGCCGTCCTGGTGGAGCTTGCCTTGCAGCGAGAACAGCCACGCGACGACGAGCATCATGCCGACGCCCGCGCCGACGGCGCTGCCCGCGGTGGCCGCGGAGGACCACTCTTGTTGCATGCCGTAGAGGCCCGTTAGACCGAAGAAGGTCAGGAACGATGCGAGGGTCCGGATGGAGAAGAACGATAGCCCGTCGCCATCCATGTCCAGGTCCACGTCCCCGTCCGCGACGTCGCCGCCGATGAAGAGGAGCAAGAGCTGAATGGAAAGCACCGCACCGCCGGCTAGCGCGCATCCCATGTACATCGTGCGGGCGGACAGTTCGGAGAACTGCAGGGCCGTGGGTAGGTCCAGGCCGACCGCGAAGATCGTTTGAAGAAAGTGCATAGGGGGTACTTGGTTGGTCGCCGGTACGCCCGGCGTCTGCGTCCTATTCAAACCGGGACGCGTTGGAGCTGGATAGAAATTGAGACGCGAGGAGCTCGGCCTCCCTGGGGCGAGGGGCTGGGACCGAGCCGCGCGCTTGTCTCGGGGAGGCGTTGCCGCAAATTTTTGAGCAGTTCGAACCCAGTTCCTGAGCTTGCGGCCCTAGGGTGAGGAAACGTATGCAGTCCATGAATCGCAGTCAGACCCGCCGCTCCTGGAGTTGGCGATGGTGGCCCACGGGCCCCGGGTGTTCCCCGGGGGTTCGAGCCGGTCTGTTGCGCTTTGACGATGCGCCTGGCCACTAGCTGAGCCTCCAAATCGCTTCAGACTTTGCCGCTGAACGACCGATCGAACACCTGCGGGCCCCTGAGAGACCACTCTCGGGGGCCCGCTTTCGTTGATCCGCACTCCGATCGCCCCTTCGCCGTCTTTCCATTGGCCCAATCTCAGGGCACCGATACCCATGCGACCCCTTAGAACCTCCACCGCCCAGGACGCAGGCCAGCACCAGCTCGCCTGGGCGATCTATCCAGCCGACCGCCTCACGCCGGTGCGTGCCTTCGAGCTGAGCCGAGCAGCGGGGCGGCATGCGGCGCTCCTGGAGTCCGTTGAGGGTCCCGAGCGGCTCGCGAGCTACAGCTTTGTGGCCCTCAACCCCGACGGGCATCTAAGGGCGGGCTCGGCCTCCGCTGAGCTTCGTCTCGACGGGTCGGCCGAGGAGCTCACCCTTGGTCCCGCCGACGCCCTACGGGAGGCATCCCGCCGTACCGGGCGGCGTGGCGCGGGAGCGGAACACGCCGACCTGCCACCCTTCCGAGGGGGATGGATCGGAGCCTTCAGCTACGAGTGGGCTTGTACGCTCGAGCCCCGTGTTCCGCGCCCCCAGGTCCGTGACTTCGACCTGCCGGAAGCGACGTTCGACCACTATCCCGACGTCATCGCCTTTGACCACGGCGCGCAAACCGTGGCGATCCTTTGCGCCGCCCCAGGTGGTGAAATGGACTACGGCGCGGCTGAGGGGCGCGTGCGGACGATCGCGAAGGAGCTCGCGGGCACGCCGCCCGAGGACCAGGGGTTCCGCCTGATCGACGCGGAGCCGAAACCGTCGATGAAGCGCGAAGAGTTTGAAGACGGCGTGCGCACCCTCAAGGCGGCGATCCGCGAGGGGGAGATCTTCCAGGGCGTGCTGTCGCAGCGCTTCAGCCAGCGCTTTGAAGGCGACCCTTTCACGCTGTACCGGGTGCTGCGGCTCGTGAACCCCGCGCCGCACATGTTCTTCTTCGAAGCGGATGGCATGAGCCTCGTGGGGTCGTCGCCGGAGCGGCTCGTGTCCGTCGTGGACGGGCGAATCGAAGTGGTTCCGATCGCAGGCACCCGGCGGCGCGGCGCGACGCCGGAGGAGGACGCGGCCCTCGGCGCGGAGTTGCGGCGGGACGAGAAGGAGTGCGCGGAGCACGACATGCTCGTGGACCTGGCGCGCAACGATGCGGGGCGCGTCGCCAAAGTGGGGACGGTCGAAGTGGAGGAGCACCGTACCCTCGTTCAATTCCCCAGGGTCCAGCACCTAGTGAGCCGCGTCGGCGCCGACCTCGCCGCGGGGCGGGATGCGCTCGATGCTCTGGAGGCTGCCTTCCCGGCGGGGACGGTGAGCGGCGCGCCGAAGGTGCGAGCCATGACCCTGTGCGCTGAGATCGAGGGGCGCGACCGGGGCGCCTACGCTGGCGCGTTTGGGTATCTCGACCGTGCGGGCAACCTCGACATGGCCATCGCGATTCGAACCATCGTGTGTGCTGGAGGCCAGCTCCACGTGCAGGCGGGAGCGGGGATCGTGCTCCATTCCGATCCGGCCTCGGAGTTCGAAGAGACCCTCACCAAGGCGAGTGCGCTCTTCGAAGCGGTCAAGCTCGCGACGTCGCCCGCCTTTCAGCCCGAGTCAGACCCCTCCGCCTCGACGGCAAGCCAGCCCCAGGGGGCCGCCCAATGATCCTCTTGATCGACAACTACGATTCATTCGTCTTCAACCTGGACCAAGCGTTCAGCGCCCTCGGTGCGGACGTGCGGGTGATGCGGAACGACGCACTCACCGTGGAGGAGGCCCTCGCCATGGACCCGAGCGCCGTGATCCTGAGCCCCGGCCCCGGGCGGCCGCAGGGGGCGGGGATCGTGCTCGAGCTGTTGAAGCGCCTCCCCGGGCGAACGCCTGTTCTTGGGGTTTGCCTCGGCCATCAGGCCCTCGTGGAATCGGAGGGTGGAACCCTCGAAGTCGATGGGGCCCCTGTGCACGGCAAGTCGAGCCTCGTGCACCACGGGGGCACCGGGCTCTTTGACGGCATGGCCTCTCCGATGACGTGCGGCCGGTACCACTCGCTGCGCGCCAACCGCGAAGCGCTGCCGGCGACGCTTCAGCTCAGCGCTTGGACGGAGGACGGCGCGGTCATGGCCGTCGAGCACACGGAGCTGCCGCGCTTTGGTCTGCAGTTCCATCCTGAGTCGATCCTGACGCCCCTGGGCATGAAGCTCATGGCGCGGTTCCTATCCCTGTCGGGCGAGTCCGTCCTCGATGGCGCGGCGGTGCTTCGATGACAGCGAGCGATCCAGCGGCGCGCGCCCGGGAGGGGCTGCGCCGAGTTCTTCGGGGAGAGACCCTCGGGACCCCATTGACCCAAGCACTCTTCATGGAAGTGTTGGAAGGAGAAGTCGACCCCGCCCTCCTCGGCGGCTTGCTCGTGGGCCTCGCCCAACGCGGCGAGTCCTCCGAGGAGGTCGCGGGCGTCGCTTTGGCCCTCCGTGGATCCATGCGCCGCTTCGAGCACGAAGAGCCCGGCGCCATCGATACTTGCGGCACCGGCGGCGATGGCCTGGGCATGTTCAACGTTTCGACGGCAGCGGCGTTCGTAGCCGCGGGCGCGGGTGCGAAGGTGATCAAGCACGGCAACCGAAGCGTCTCGTCGAAATCCGGTTCCGCGGACCTCTTGGAGGCGCTTGGTGGTGCGCTCGAGGTGACGGATGACGTCGCTCGGGCGGCGCTCGAAGAGACGGGGTTCACGTTCCTCTTCGCCCCGAGTTTTCACCCGGCCATGCGTCACGCGGGCCCGGTGCGCCGGGCCCTCGGTGTCCGGACGATCTTCAATCTTGTGGGCCCGTTGGCCAACCCCGCAGCCGTGCGGCGGCAGGTGGTGGGCGTGCCCTCCGAGGCGTTTGTCCCCCTCATCTCGGGTGCCCTGGAGGCGCTTGGGTGTGAGCGCGGCTTTGTGGTCCATGGGGCGGGCGGCGCCGATGAGCTGACTTTGGCGGGGGACAACCTCGTGCAACCGATCGGGACGGCTCCCGTTCCGGAGGCTGCTGGATCCGAGCTGGGCTTGCCCACCGCGTCGGTTGAGTCCCTTGCGGGGGGCGACGGGCGCGCCAACGCGCATCTTCTTCATGGGCTGCTCTCTGGCAAGGCGGGCGCGCTGCGCGACGCGGTGGTCCTGAACGCCGCCGCCGCCCTCGTCGTGGGCGAGGTCGCGGCGGATTTCCGTGAGGGCGTCCAGCGCGCCGGTGAGGCCATTGACTCCGGTGCGGCGAAGGGGGTTCTCGATGGATGGGTGAAGATCACTTCGGCCGCGATGCCCCAGGGAGGTGCCGCGTGAGCCTCATCCCAAGGGTGACGGGCACGCGCCTCGACCCAATCCTCAAGAGCGTGGCCGAGCGGGCCGCCATTCGGCTCGCGGAGCCACCCGTGGCCGACCCCGATCCTGCGCGCGGCACGCGCTTCACGCGGGCGCTCCGGGGCGAAGGGCTGTCGTTCATCGCCGAGTGCAAGCGCCGCTCCCCGAGCGTGGGGGACTTCGGCGCCGCGATGTCGATCGCGGATCGAGCCACTGCCTACGGCAACGCCGGAGCGAGCGCGCTCTCCGTGCTCACGGAGCAAGATCACTTCGGTGGTGCGCCCCGGGACCTCGCCGAAGCGGCGTGCGCGGGGATCCCGCGCCTGCGTAAGGACTTCCTCCTGTCCGAAGGCATGGTCGTGGAAAGCGTGGCCATGGGGGCCGACGCCGTGCTGCTCCTCGCGGTCTGTCTCGACGACAGCCAACTGAGCGACATGCGCGCCACTGCCCGGGATCTCGGCCTAGCCGTCTTGCTCGAGGTTCACGACGAAGTGGAGCTCGAGCGCGGCCTGCGGGTCGAACCCGATTGCATTGGCGTCAACGCCCGCGATCTCACGACGTTCGAGGTGGATCTAGCGATCCCTGAGAGGCTGATCCCACAGATCCCCGAGTCCTTCATTCGCGTGGCAGAGAGCGGGATCCATGGGGCGGAGGACGCCCGCCGCATGCGAGACGCCGGGGCCTCCGCGGTGCTCGTGGGGGAGGCGTTGATGCGCGCCGAAGATCCCGCGAAGACTCTGGCCGAGTGGCGCGCGGTTCTCAATGGGGAGGCTCACTGATGGGCCCTGTGGCTGAAAGAAACGGGCTGCTCGCGAAAGTCTGCGGGATGACGCGGGCGGTGGACGTCCAGGCGGCCCTCGAGGCGGGCGCGGACTACGTGGGATTCGTGTCGTTTGCGCCCTCGCCGCGCCACCTGACCGACGCGCAGATCCTGGCCCTCGGGGCCCCGCTCGAAGGGAAAGGCCCCAAGGGCCTTCTGGTGACGGTGGATCGGCCGCGCTCCGGCGTCGAGTCGCTGCTCGCCCAGTCCGCCCTTTCCGGGGTGCAGCTCTGCGGCAGTGAAGCCCCCAGCGACTGGGCCCGTGCGCCCTTCCAGGTCTTCCGAAGGATCTCGGCGGGACCCGGCGCCGCCGAGGAGATGCTTGCGTGGTCTGCGATCGCCGAGGCCTTCGTGGTGGATCACCCCGCGGCCCCGGGCGGCACCGGCGAACGCGTCCCGGTGGACGACGTGCTCGCAGCGGTGGCGGCGGGGCCCGTCTTCCTGGCCGGTGGCCTTGGGCCGGAGGTTCTGGAGAACGGTCTCGACCCACGGTTGCTCGAGGCTGGGCTCCTCGGTGTCGACGCTTCTTCAGGCCTCGAAAGGGCTCCCGGTACCAAGAGTCGCACGTCCATTCAGCGCTTCGTTTCCGCCGCCCATTCCGCCCCACGGATGACCCGATGATTCACTCCCCGCAGACCTTTCGCAGCTCGCCGCACTTCCCTGGGGGCGGCGCCTTGCCTTTCGGCGGGTGCTTTGCGCCCGAGACGTTGATGGCGAACCTGATCGAGCTGGAGTCCCTCTGGATCGACGCCAAGGACGACCCCGCCTTCCGTGCCGAACTCGACGGGCTCCTCACGAACTACGCCGGTCGGGCCACACCCTTGTCCCATGCGCCGCGCCTCTCGGAGAAGATCGGCGTCGATGTTTGGCTCAAACGCGAGGACCTCCTGCACACGGGTGCGCACAAGCTGAACAACACGATCGGCCAGTGCCTGCTCGCGAAGCGCGCCGGCAAGTCGCGCATCATCGCCGAGACGGGCGCCGGGCAGCATGGCGTCGCGTCGGCGACGACGGCGGCGCGGCTGGGGCTCGAGTGCACCGTCTACATGGGCGAGCGCGACGCCGAACGCCAGGCACCGAACGTGCAGCGCATGAAGCTCCTCGGGGCCAAGGTGGAGCTTGTAACCAGCGGTTCGCGCACGCTGAAGGACGCGGTGGACGAGGCCATGCGGGCTTGGGTCGAAGACCCGGATGGTTCCCACTACGTTCTTGGGAGCGCCCTCGGTCCGCACCCGTTCCCGCGCATCGTCGCGGACTTCCAGAGCGTCATCGGTCGGGAAGCGCGGGTTCAGTGCTTGGATCAGATGCAGGACCTGCCCGAAGTCGTTGTCGCGTGCGTGGGAGGCGGGTCCAACGCCATTGGCATCTTCCGCGGGTTCGTGGACGACGCCGAGGTGGAGCTTGTGGGCGTCGAGGCCGGCGGCCGGGGCGTTGCCACGGGGGCCCACGCTGCGCGCTTCTCCGGCGGCGCACCAGGGGTACTGCACGGAACGCACACGTACGTCCTACAGGACGACGGCGGCCAGATCCGTGAGACCCACAGCATCAGCGCGGGCCTGGACTATCCCGCGGTGGGCCCGGAGCACGCGGGCCTCGGCGCCAGCGGCAGAGCGCGCTACGAATCGGCCACCGACGGCCAGGCCCTTGACGCATTCGGGGACCTGGCGCGCCTCGAGGGCATCTTGCCAGCGCTCGAGTCCAGTCACGCCGTGGCGTGGGTGATCGAGAATTCGACGGCACTCCGTGGCAAGCGCGTCCTCATCAACCTCTCCGGGCGAGGGGACAAGGATCTCGACTCGGTCATCGCGGCCAAGGCTGCACTCGCGGGGGGCAAGCGATGAGCGCGCTCGCTTCGAATCGGCTCGTGGCGATGACCCACGGGCTCATGGCCCGCGGGGAGACGCGCGTGGCGCCGTACCTCACCGCGGGGGACGGCGGGCTCGACCGCACGTTCCGTTTGCTCGAAGCGGCGGAAGAGTCCGGAGCCGCCTGCGTCGAGCTTGGCATTCCATTCTCCGACCCCATCGCCGACGGTCCCGTGCTGCAAGCGGCGGCTCAGAGGGCGTTGGCCTCCGGTACGACCCTTGGGGGAATCCGGGGGGTCGTTGCACCTGTCTCTTATACACATCTCCGAGCC
>CAJXRJ010000225.1 GCA_913058555.1 uncultured bacterium | reverse complement strand
GGTTGAGAAGGTCTTCATGACCTCGATCAAGCAAAGGGGAGATCCCTCCTCGAGGGCATCGCCGGCCGTGCAGAAAGGGGGATCCCCGGGGGACGGCGAGTGCCAGACGCGCCCGGATTGGGCGGCCTTCACCGTCATGCCGCCGTCTGTGCCCGCCTCTTCCGCGCCCGCGGCGAGGACGGAGGCTGCGGCGCCCGCGGGGTCGATGACGTAGAGCTCGTCGCCAAATCCCACTGGAGCGACGCGGGCTCGTGGGGGCTCGGTCATGACCGCGCCAGCAGCGCCTTCGGGGACGATCAAATCAATGCAAAGGCCGAGGCGCTGCAGCGTCCCGGCGACCATGCCCGGGGCGAGGGCTGCGCCCTTAAAGAGTGCGCCAGTGAAGCCGCCGATCTCGGGGCTCATGAGGCGAATGTGGCCGTCCTCCGTGGGAACGGCGCGAAGCTCGAGTTGGGCGAAGGGGCGGCTCATCCTCGGACCTCCGTGAGGGCGGCAAGATCGTGCATCGACCAGATGCGGGGGTTTTTGATGCGGCGTGATCCGCTGGACTGATATGCAGCCTCGGCGAAGGTCTCAAGCCACGGGCGAAGCTCGCCCATCTCGACGATTTCGTCGGTGTCCATCTGCGACGCAGCCTTGTAGGGGTCCATGTCGCCTTCGATACGGGCCTCGGTGTCGGCCATGCCCTTTTCGATCTCGGCGCGCTTCTCGGGGTCGGTCTCGGTGATCTCGAAGTCATCGTCGAGCTTCGTGTTGAACGCGGCGATCGCGAGGGTGCGGCCCTCCATGACGCTTTGGCGCGTAAGTGGCGTGGAGAGCTGGACCACGGGCTCGTAGGGCAGGCCCGCCATGGCGTAGTAGCCCGCGCCGGAGGCCTTACGAAGGAGCACGGTGAACATCGGGACCTGGTTCGTGCTGTTCGTGTAGATCAGCGATGAGCCGTAGCCGAGCAGGCCCTGGCGCTCGGCTTCGACGCCGATGTCGAAGCCAGAGATGTCCTGGAGCCAACAAATCGGAATGCCGTCGTCGTTGCAGGCCCGGCTGAAAGCGGAAACCTTGGCGATGCCCTCGCGGTAGAGGATGCCCGAGGGCTTCTTCGAGCCCCGCTCGGATGGGTCGTCAATGAGCCCTTGGCGGTTGATGACAAAGCCCATGTAGAGCCCGTTGATCCGGCCGATGCCGACGATCATCTCCCGCCCGCGGTCGGGCAGGACCTCCCAGAAGAGGCTGCGATCCACGAGGCGCGCGAGGACCTCTTCGGCCTCGTACGTCATGCGGTGATCGGGGGGGAAGAGGCCGTCCAGTTCCCGGGCGGGGAAGTGTGGCGTCGCGGCGTCCGCGCCGTAGCGGTAGAAGTCGACGGCGGCGGAGCCCAGCTTCTCGACCTCCTTGCGGATCACGGCGATGGCGGCGTCGTCGTCGGGCACGCGCATGTCGGCGCAGCCTGACTGGTGAACGTGCACCTCCGGACCACCGATGTCGAGGCTCGAGAGCTTCTGGCTCTTGGCGCCTTTGATCAGCGCGGCGCCGGCGATGACCATGTATGCCTGCTCGGTCATTACGACGCGGTCGGAGATGATCGGCATATAGCCGCCGCCTGCGATGCAGTCGCCGAAGACGCCAGCGATCTGCGGGACGCCGTGGGCGGAGAGCTCCGCGTTCTTCTTGAAGATATGCCCTGCACCCGTGAGGCCTGGGAACGATCGGGACTGTTCGGGCAGGAACAGCCCGGAGCAATCCACGAGATATACCACCGGTAGTCGCAGGCGCAGGGCCATCTCCTGGGCGCGTTCGATCTTCTCCGGGGTGCGGGGCCACCAGGATCCGGACGCGACGGTGTTGTCGTTCGCGATGACCATCGTCCAGCGATCGCCGACCCGGCAGAACGCGGTCACGACGCCGGCGGCGGGGCTCGTGAGCTTGCCGAACTTCACGTCGTGATTGACGAACGTGCCGACCTCGCGGATCTCAGAGCCGGCATCCTTGAGCGCCTCAATGCGTTCGCGGGCTGTGCGTTTGCCTTTCGCGTGGACGCGTTCAACGTACTTCTCGCCCCAGCCGCCTTCCACGGCGGAGCGGCGCTCGCTCAGGACGCCGTTTTTCTCGGCCATCGCGTCTGCGTGGCGCCGGTAGCTGGCGTCGTCGATCACCGCGTCGCGCGCGCGGCCAATGGGGATCAGGGGAACGTGTGCCATGGGATCAGGACTGCCAGCCGGGGATGCTCAGGGTGTCGTAGTTACCGCTCCGGAACTCGTCGCTTTGGAGCACGGCGAGGTGCAGCGGGATCGTCGTGGAGACGCCTTCGATCGTGGCGCCGGAGAGGGATCGGATCATGGTCTCGATGGCGTCGTCCCTGGTCCTTCCATGGGCGATGACCTTGGCGATCAGGGAGTCGTAGTAGGGCGGGATGGACTCGCCGGTTTGCACGTGGGTGTCCACGCGGATCGAGCCGGGCCCAAGCTCTTCGGGGAAGTCGAACGCGGTTAGGGTGCCCGGGGTCGGCTTGAATCCGTCGGAGGGATCCTCGGCGTTGATGCGGCACTCGATGGCGTGCCCTTCGAGTCGCAGGCCGTCTTGGGTGAAGCCGAGGGCGCCCCCGGCGGCGATGCGAAGTTGTTCGCGAACCACGTCCACGCCGGTGACGAGTTCGGTGACCGGGTGCTCGACCTGGAGGCGTGTGTTCATCTCCATGAAGTTGAGGCGCTTCGGGTCGCCTTCACCGGATCCTTCGGGGATGGGCGGCATCAGGAACTCGACGGTGCCAGCCCCCGCGTAGTGGATGGCGGCCGCCGCGGCGGCCGCGCGCTTGCCAAGGGCCTCGCGCTCGGCATCGCTCAGCGCCGGCGATGGGCTCTCCTCGATCAGCTTCTGATGGTTGCGCTGGATCGAACACTCGCGCTCATAGAGGTGAATGGCTCCGCCGCGGCCGTCGCCGATGACTTGGACCTCGATGTGCCGGCCGCCCGTGATGTACTTCTCGAGGAACAAGGCGCCGTTGCCGAAGGCTGCGATGGCCTCCGAGCGGGCGGAGGGGAAAGCCTCGCGCACGTCCGCCTCGGAACGGCAGATTCGCATGCCGCGGCCGCCGCCCCCGGCGTCCGCCTTGAGGATCACGGGATAGCCGGTGTCGTTGGCGCAGGTCACGGCCTCGTCGACGGTTTGAAGCAGGCCTTCGCTGCCCGGAGTCAGGTCGAGTCCGGCGGCGCGCATGGCGACCTTGGCGGGCCACTTGAGGCCCATCATCTCCATGGTGGAGGGACTCGGGCCCACGAAAGTGAGGCCGTGCTGTTCGCAGAGTGCTGCGAAGCGGGCGTTTTCGGCGAGAAATCCCCAGCCGGGGTGCACCGCGGCGCACCCGGTTTGGCGGGCGGCCTGGATGATGGCGTCGAGTCGCAGATAGCTCTCTTGGGGGGAGGGCCCGCCGATGCAGACGGTCTCATCGAACGCCTTGGTCCACCCTGCAGAGCGGTCCGCGCTTGACACGATGCCTACGGGGGAGATCCCCGCGTCCCGGGCGGCCCGCGCTATGCGCACGGCCACCTCACCTCGATTCGCTACGAGAAGCTTCCTGAACATGGCGGGGAGGGTAGCAGGTGCCCGCGGAGCATGGTGACAATGGAACCCGTTGGAGTGACAATGGGGCGATGCGCCTCTTGCTCGCTGCGACCCTCTTCTCAGGCCTGACCTCTCTATCCGAATGGGTGATGGTGCCACACGGCCCAGGGCCCGCGGGGCCGGCCGCCGGTGGGTCTGCCCGGGGCAGTGCCAGCGGCGTGCGAACCGATATCGCCGAGGCCGTGAAGCTCCTGGACTCACCCGATCCAGCGGCGCGGCGGGAAGCGCAGGAGCTCCTCGGGCGCAGCCTGACAGGTACCCTCGATCGGGACGCGGTGACGCGGGCGATCGAGGCGGCTTCCAGGGAGGCGCGGCGCCGGGTGGCTCGGGTCCTCGGGCGGGAGGATCGATTCCTCGGACTCGCGGTTGAGCTTTGCGCGGTGAGCGGCGGACCGTCTGCGCAGGTGGGGCGCGAGGCCATCGAGGCGCAGCTCCTGCGTTGGAGCCCCAGCGTGTTCGACGAGCCCGAGGTGGCGGTGTTCGATGCGGGGCGCCAACGGACGCCGATGCCGAGTGCTTGGATCGAAGGGGCGTCGATGAAGCTCTCCTTGGACCCGCTAGCGGGGGGCGCCGTGAATGCCTTCGACCGTCTGGATCGCCTGGGCCTCGGCCCGGCGCCGATCATCGTGGATCCGCGGCTTGTGGAGCGTTACGTCCGGCGCCCCGAAGCCGAGGATGGGGCGCCCGATGGGGCGATCCTCGCCAGCGGCAAGGATCGCCTCGAGGGGACTTGGTCCGAGGTTTTGGACCGACTTTGCGAGCTGCACGGCGCGGCTTACCAGGTACAGGGTTACCGGTATCCCCGGGAGTCCCGTGCCAGCGATTGGCACTCCCTGGCGGAGGAGAACGGTGAGGAGCGTGGCCCGGGGACGGCGGCGCTCGCGCGCCCTTTTGTCCATGTGGTGCCGTCCGGAACAACGGAGTTCGCTCCCGTGGGGCGCGACCTGCGCACCCCTGCGGCGACGTCGGTGGTGGGCTGGTGCATGACCGTCCTGCGGGACGGTGATATCGTCCGCCAGCGCGCCGCGGCCAGGGCATTGGCCGGGCTCGATTGGCCTGCGGCGATCCAATGGTTGGAGGTGCGTTGGCTCATGTCCGGTGATGTGGCGGCCCTCGAAGGGCTCATGGCGGCGGCGGCCCGGGGCCGCGTCGCTCCGTCGCTTCAGCGCCCTGATGTCCTTCGGAAGATCCTTCGGATCGTGGACAGCGCGGATCGCGAGCTCGAAGGCTTGCGGCAAGCCAAGGTCATTCTGGCCGGGGCCGATGCCGAGGCGGCAGAACTCGCCATCTCTCAGGCCTCCAATGCGCTCGACGAACGGGCCATGCGGTTCGCCTCTGGGCTTGCGCGGCTGGCTCCCCTTGCGATTGCGTCGGACGCTGCGTCTTCGGGCGGGCTCCTGGGAACCGTAGCCCTCGAGAACTTCGAGGGAGCACCTCCCACCGGGCGCTGGCTGCGATTGGTCATGGTCGAAGGGCTCGGGCTGGAGAATGGTCAGGCCGCTGCTGCGGCCAGGCGTGTCCTCGACGGGGAACTGGAGGCGCGCTCTCTCCGGCAGGCACTGCGCACGTTTGTCATGGTTTCGGAGAGCGGGGCGCTGCTGCCGCTTCGGTCGCCGGAAGCGATCCTGGAGGAGGCGCAGTCGTCGCCGGCTGGGCTTGGCTTGGAACTCGGTCTTGCTGGGGCGGTCGCAGGTGATTTCCCGTGGCCCAAACCGCTCGAAGGGTCCCTTGAACTGCTCTCCGAGGCGCTGATCTGGGGCGCGGTCTTCCTCGATCGGCGGGCCGACGGCGGGGGAGGGGTACCTCCCCAATGGTTGGTCGAAGTGGCCATCCTTGCCGCCCGAAGGGGGGCCCAAGTCAGGGCCGCCCAGCCCAGGGCCACGAGGCGGGCGTCCCGTGACGGGGCTTTGCACCGGGCGGCGCGGGAGGTCTCGGGTGACATGGGGCGGGCGCTGGGGAATCTGGTGGCCCAGGTGGGGCCGATGCTCGGGCCGGCCGATCGTTTGAAGTTCGAGTCGGAGGCCCTCCGCGCCGGGTTGGCCGGTCCCGACCTGCGCCAAGCGGCCTTGGAGCGTGCGCGGCAAACCCTCAAGGACGAAGGCGGCAGCATCGATCCCCAAGCGGTCGAAGCCGCATGGCTCGACCTCGCGGCGTTGGTGGGGCCGGATCCCGGGGGCCAGGAGGCCATGGATCTGCTGCGTTCGGCCCTTATCCTGAGCCTGCAACGGGGGCGAACCCGGGAGACGATGGGGTCCTCAAGCGCCCTTGTCTCCGCGGCGGAGGCGGCGATCGACACCCTACGGCGGGGCCGCAACGACGTGGCGGCCGAGACCTTCGCCGACGACCTACGGGAAGCGGCGGGGCTTTCGCGCCACCCCCTCGGGGGCACGCTGTACCGCAACGACTGGCCGCCGGCGCCATACCTCGTGCCGAGGGATCTCGAGCGGCTGGAGCCGGCCTTGAACTGACGAGGAAGCGTGGCACCCCGAAAGGATTTCCCAATGCACGGTGCCGCATCGCGTGGCTAGCGCGCCCCGAAGGACCCAAAGGAGAAGGAATCACACGGCGGAGTCCACGAATCCGCATCAGGCCTACCCGAGCGCGGGTCGATGGGGACAATGAGGAACACCATGGCTGCAGACTCCAGAGCGAACACAGGCGGACTTCGTCCCGCGGAGCCCGACGAGGCAAGGAACACCCCGATCAGGCGTGAGGAGCTAAGCGTTCACGTCGACCCCCGCGGTCAGATCGCGGAGCAGTTCCGGTCCCTTCGGAACTCGATCCACGCGATGAACCCCGATGGCGCGTCACACACGCTAGTGATGACCAGCGCGCTGCGCGGGGAGGGCAAGACGGTTTCGTCGCTCAATCTCGCCCTCGCCTTGGCGGAACTTCCGGGAATGGAGGTCCTCCTGCTCGACGCGGACCTCCACAACCCTTCCATCGAGGGCTACCTCGGCCTACCGCGGCGGCAGGGCCTCACGGAGGTCCTGGGCGGCAGCCTCGCCATCGGCGCGGCCATCAGGCAGACCTCTGTGCAGGGTGTTTCGGTCATGGGAGCGGGCGCGCTTCCCCGGAACCCGTCGGAGCTGATTGGATCGGAGCGCATGCGCACCGTCCTCAACGCCCTCCGCCAGCGATTCACCTACGTGATCATCGACACGCCCCAGGCCATGACCATCTCCGACGCAAGCCTGCTCGGGGCCATGGCGGACGGCGTCCTTGTGGTGGTCCGCCTCGGGGAGACCCCGCGCCACTACGTCGAGCAGACGATCAACGCCCTCGAGGGCCTCGGGGGCAACGTCCTCGGGACATGCCTCACGGGCGCCTCTGAGGTCGACACGGCCCAGGGCTACTACACCCAGTGACCGCGCCTGATGGGTGCGGCTCGGCTCCCGTGACACGGTTCGGCCGTCAGGTCGGTTTCGTATCTCGGTAGATCGTTCCGCCTCGGCGCGGGGCCGGTAGCGAAGAGTTGGTCGATGGCGTGGGTCGGCTTCGCCGACGGACCAAGGAAGCAAGAGGCGCCTGCGCTTCCGGCCCTCCGGTTCCTCTTGCCCTCATGGTCCCCCCCCGAAGCCGACTCACGACCCGGCGAAGCCGGCTCACGACCCAACGTGTTCCTTCGTCCCTCGCGGCCATGGCCGAGCCGACGGGGAGCGCGCCCTTCGCTCAGCAGTCGAAGAGGGTTCCCTGCTCGGGCTTGTGTCCCTCGGGGCGGTCCACGGTCTTGTCCACCCGTTCGTTGGCTGCGGTCCGGGCGCGTTTTGCTGCGACGGGGATTCGATCGGGCCTGAGCTCGCCTCCGCCTGGTTCGGGGAGCGGCGCCTGCGGGTCTCCCGGCCAGACGAGATCCGCCGCGCGAACCTGGAGCTTGGTTCCTTCGCGCGCCGAGCGAATGAGCCGGGCGAGATTGCGCCGCTCCCACGCCATGGCGTGTTCGTACTCGACCCATGATTCCTCGCGACGACGGAACTCGGGCCCGTGGTGGACCCACCTTCCGGACTCGTCGCGATAGGCGTCGATGATGGCGTGGAGGATCTCGTGCTTGAGGACGAAGGTGACGAACCACGCGGGCACGGCTTCTTGGTCGAGGACGGGGTGGATGCGGACGACGCGGCTCTCGGGTTCGAAGCTCCCCAGCCGGAGGGACCTGCGGGAGCGGCTTCGGGTCCGGCGACCCCAGGAGATCCCTGGGCGTTCGGTCTTCTTGTCGCCGGTGACTCCCGTGCCCGCGCCAAACGCTGCATCGCCATCAAACTCTCCGGCAAACTCGCCGGCGAAGAGCGGTGCCGCTAAGGCCGTGAGGTCGTGGACGTCGCCCCGGGGGCTGAGGTTGATTCGGCGCACCTTCGGGGGCAAGGCGGTGACTTGCTCGTGGATCCAGCGGTCAAGAACCGGACCAGCCTTCGTTGCGCGGCGGCCGACGCGTAGCCATTTCACCAATGCCTCGCGAACTTCGGGTGGTGTGGACACAAACATGGCGTGCAGCCTGATCTCCCACACATAGGTTCCCGAGGTTGAGCGCGATGGGGCAGAGCGTGCTTGCACGGGGGCCGAGCGCGAGCGGCCGAACGTGACGCGCACGTCCAGGTCCAGGCGCTCCCTCAGGAAGCCCTCCCAGTCTTTGCTACTCCAATCCCCGCGAGCCATACGTGAAGGCTCGTGGGCGTGGGAGACGCGCGCCAGGGAAAAGAGCAGGAAAGGCAGAGACATGAGAAGGGCCGAACTCCCGTGGGGGAGTTCGGCCCTTCTGTGGCTCGCGCGCGCCTGGGGCGCCCGTCTAGCGATCGGACAGGCGGAACTCTTGGCCGGTCAGTTCTTGGCCGTTCTTGACCGTGATCTCGCGCTGGGTGGCCTTCTGGTCGATGTTCCCGACGAAGGGGTTGTCAGAAGCCGAGCGGGGGCGCGTGGCGTGAATCTTGTACATGCCACCGCGCACGTTGCGGATCTCGAAGGTGCCGTCCGAGCTCGTCTGGGCAGTGTGGTTACGGCCCCCCGCGGTCTGGGAGTAGACCTTGACCTGGGCGCCGGCGAGGCTTCCGCCACCCGGCCCGTAGACCGTGCCGGAGATGACCGCACCGCGGGTCAGAACGACGTCCTTGGCGCGGGTTTCGATGCCCTCGCTGACGGTGAGTTCTCCAACGATCTCCTGTGCGTAGTTCTTATGACGGACCAGGAGCTTGTAGTTCGCTGGGCTCATGCCCTTCATCCTGAAGACGCCATCCGCGCCGGTGGTCTTCGTCTTCTCGCTAGCGTCACCGATGTCGCCGAGCATCGCGCTGAAGGGGTCGTCCGCCCAGTTCTGGTCGTGGCTCTCCACGACCGCGCCTTGGATCGGAACACCCGACTCGTCCACGACGCGCCCGATGAGCTCGCCGCCGCGGGTCATGCGAACGACAATGCCGGTCGTGCTCTGGCCCATGACGGTTTCAAAGCGGTCGGAATACGTGTCGGCGAACTGGCTGGCCTTGGCCTCCACGATGTAGTTGCCCGCGCGGGGCGAGGTCATCGTGAATCGTCCCTCGGGGTCGTCCACCTGAAGGAGCGTCTCCTTGAGCCCTTGGGTCGCACCGTCGGGGGAGCCGACGATTTCGGCCCGGAGCTGGACAGTGCACTTCGTGACCGGACGGCCGGTGGAGAGATCCACGACCTGACCGCTGACGGTCGGGAGGGGTTGGAGCTCGATGACCACGCTCATGGATCCGGAATCCGCGCGCTCACGGGCGTTCGCGGAGTACATCGGGTGACGGGCCACGAGCTGGTAGTTGCCTGGGGGCACGTCGGTGAACTCGAAGGAGCCGTCCTCGAGGGACTTGGTCCGGGTGTGGACGTTGCGCTTGGTCCTGTCGGTGGCCCACGCTTCGATGGCGGCGCCTTCGATGGGGGTTCCGTCGGAAGCGCGCACGATTCCGGCGAGCATGGACGCGACTTCGAGAACGACGTCGCGAACGGTGTCCTCGGACTCAACCACGGGGACGTCCGCCTGCAGCACGCTGCCGTAGCCCTCGGCCGACACCGACAAGGAGTAGTTCTGCTGGGGCGCGACGTTGGCGAACTCGTAAGCACCGCCTTCGCCGGACTCGGTCTCCATCCGGTCGCCGGAATCCTCTTCGCCGTCCAGGGCGATCGTGAACATGTTCTGGTTGAGGACGATCTTCGCGCCGACAACCGCGTTGCCGCCGGTGTCGGTGACGGTGCCGCGCAGCGCGCGACCCTTCGTCATCACGATGTCGGGCACGTTGGTCACGACGCCGTCGTCCACGAAGACGTTCGGCAGTTCCGTGCGGCTGAAGTCCGGGTGGGTCACCACCAGGGTGTAGCCCTCTTTGACCGGGACACGCCCAAACTTGTAG
>CAJXRJ010000224.1 GCA_913058555.1 uncultured bacterium | reverse complement strand
CGAGATCATGCCTAGTCTCGTGGGCTCGGAGATGTGTATAAGAGACAGGTGCGCTACTCTGGGACCATGATGGCCCTCATTCCCGCGTTGATCCTCGCCCTCCCTGGTCCCCCTTTGGTCCAGCTCGCGAAGCCCCACGGTCCCGCGGGCGCCAGCGCCCAGCCCCCCGTGGATTGGCCCCAGGGCTCGGGTCCCCACGGGAACTGGGGTGCCGAGGGTCCCGCGCCGCCCCTTCGATTCAGCGTGCGATCCGGCGAAGGCATCCGATGGAAGGCGCCCCTCCCCGAGACGGGCCAAGGGGGCATTGCCGTCACGGCCGACAAGCTGTTTGTGGCGACCATGGCCCCTTGGAACCCGGAGAACGTCCTCTCCGAGGAGGACGCCAAGCTCTACAGCCACGCCATTGAGAAGAGGGCCGTCGCCGGCAAAGACATCGACGCACACTGCATCGATCGCGCGACCGGGCGCGTGCTCTGGACGCGCCGCATCACGTCGATCGTGCCGTCCATCTACACCTACCCATTCTCCGACGCGACGTCGGCTTCCCCCGTCGCGAGCGCCACGCACGTTTGGTTCACCAACGCCGGGGGCACGGTGATGTGCTTCACCCACGAAGGGGAAACCGTTTGGGAGCGGCGCTACACCGCGACATACGAAGGGCCGTTCAACAAGCAGTTCGAACCGATGCTCGTCGAGGACGGCCGGCCGGTGCTTGTGCACATGGAGCCTTTCGAGCGCAAAGTGGCGGAGGCGGCGGAAGGGAAAGGCGCTCCTGAGCGCTGGCACCATTTGGTGGGGCTCGACGCACTCACGGGCGAGGAGCTTTGGCGCAGCGCCGACACGCTCACCCACTACAACGCGCCGGCCATGGTTCAGACGGAGGACGGGCCCGCCGCCCTCATCGCCAGGGGCGGCCCCCACCAAGTCCCCGAGCGGCCGGTCGGCGTGTCGCTGGTGAGGCTCACGGGCCCTGACGCTGGCCAGTCCATCTGGCGCTTCGAGGATCCCCGAGGGAATCACGAAGCCTCGCTCCAAACGATGACGAGCGATGACCGGTTCGCGTACTGGCTCTTGAAGGAGCCACGCAACGCGCTCGTCGTGCTGGATATCAAGACGGGCGAAGAGGTGCGCGAGATCTCCCTCATCGAAGGCGTGACACGAACGTCGTATGACCCGGAAGCGATGGCCCTTGGCGCGCCCCAGAAGGTCGATCTTGAGAAGGGCGTCATGCCCGCGCGCTATTCCATGATCGCGGCGAACGGGCACCTTTTCTTCCAGTGCTACGCCCTCGCTTGGGGCAAGCCCAAGATCGGACCCGCGTACTCCTTCGCGCGCATCGACCCAGCCGCCGGCCGGGTCGAGTACCTCGAAGTGCCCACCGATCTCGTCACCGACGAAGCCGGCCGCCGCCTCGCGCTCTGGCGCACGCCGCGTTCGGCGCGCCCACTGAACAGCCGCGGCGAGGAGGTCACCGGCGATGATCGATGCCGCTGGGACGGATGGGACTGGGTCTTCAATGGTTCCCCGACGCGGGTGAATGAGCGCCTCTACTTCACCCTCGCCAGCGGCGTTGTGTATGTGCTTGACGCCAATACGAGGGCGTTCGACGGCAGCGCCATCCTGGCTGTCAACGATCTCGGTGCGCCCGATCAGGTATGGACGGCGAACTCCGTTTCCTATGGGGCTGGTTCCCATGGAGCTGGGGCCGCCGGGGGTGAGCTCTACCACCGCACCGGCGCCCACCTGATCGCCATCGGCGTAGGTCAGTAGCGGCCGGGCGATGGGAATCTAGGAGGTGGCCGGAATAACGGGTCCCGCCGGCTCGTCCGGTGGAGCGCTGCCGGCGGGATCTCGCCCCTTCGGCCGCGCCCGAAACCGCAGGCCCCCACCCCACCATGAAACGACTTCTCCTCGCAGCGTTCGCCGTACCCCTGGGCCTTGGCGCGCCCCAAGAACACTTCATCCGACCGAACCGCGTCATCATCTCGGGGGCGTCCTACAAGACGATGCACCAAGAGGTGCCGGTCTACGGGGGCGCCGCTCACGTCGCCGATGTCCTGTATGCCATCGGCGACGCTCACGATTTTGTTGAAGTCGAGGTCCCCGTCATCGCGCCGCTTGGGAGGGTCATTCCACAGCACCCGGCGATCGCCTCTGGGAGGCTGCTGCACCGATTGGACGTCGAGCGCATCCGCATGACGAAGTTCAACGCGGTGGAGTCGAAGGACGCCAACGGTGCCACCTGCATCGAGATGACCGCCACCTTCGCTTTTGAGATGCCCCCGGCAGAGGATCATCAGCTCGCGGCTGAGATCATTGGGCTGGCGCTTGGCTTCGATCCGCGCATCGAGGTCATGTCCCAGCCCCAGGCCATCGCGTCTGGCCTTGATGGGAATTTCGAGATCCCAGACCTCGCCTTGCGCGTGGCAACGCCCGAAGGGGCCGGCGAGCCGCCAATCGGGAGGCCCAGACCAAAGGCGCCACAGGAGAAAGCCGATCTCGAGGGCCTCTCGGGTTCGTTCCCCGGCTTCGTCCGCATGTGCGCTCAAGACGAGTTCGTCAAACTTGGCCCCTTAGCCATCGCGGCGCCTCAACAGTTAGCAGCAAGCGACGCCCGACCAGAGGGCCTGCGCTATGAAGTTCGAACCGTCGGAAAAGCGGACGCAAAGATCAACCTTGCCAAGATCGCCAACTTCACGATGAGGATCCACGGCCGCTCGCGGAGAGCTCGTCAAGTGGGCTTGTCCACCCAGGTCGACGAAGAGGGAGCGCTCAAAGTGCAGGCCCTCTTCGACATTCGTTAGTCCGTTCTGCCGGGCCAGAACCGGCGGCCGAGAGGTCCAAATGACGGGCCGAATCCAACGGGGTCTTCCTCGCCCCCATGCCAGGGGCTTGGCTCCGAAGTTCGGAAGGAGCCCAGCTAAGGGATGACTCGGCAACGGAGGAATCAGCGGCGAGATCTGAGGGGTGCGGGGTGTATCGCAAGGAGGCGGGTCTTTGCCTCTCATTAGGACCCCCGGTGCTCGCTGGGGCGCCAGGCAACCAGGGGAGGCACGTTGGAGGGGACTTGAGGGTGAGCGATGACGGGACACATTGGCGTCGCGCGACCTCCGCACGGCCTGAGGGGTAGGCTTCGAATGGCCCCCATCTCTGACTCCCCTCGCCATGATGTCCTTCCGCCCCTGCGCGCTTCTTCTCGTTCCGCTTCTCTCCGCCGGATGGGCGAACCAGGCCGCCGCGGGCGATGTACTCGTCACCTTCGAAGGCGCCGTCTCGCATACGACCGGCCTCTGGACGCCGATGCCGGTCTTCGGAGTTCCGGCCCACGGCACGCCCTTCACCCTTGAGGTGTCCGTCTTCACGCCGGGGAGCTCCAACATGGGCACGCTATTCATCATCGATCAGGCCGAATCGCGGCTAACGATAGGCGCGGGTTCCGCATTCATAGAGACGTCCCCATGGGGTGGACTCGAGATGATCGACGACGACCCTACGTACGGAGATTGGCTCAGCGTCACCGGGGACATCGCGGGCTTCCCCGGGCTCAGGGTCAGCGGACAGCTCTTTGATACCGCGTCGAGCCTGTTCGCCACGGAGGACGTCGGGTCCCTGTCAGGGCAGACGATCTTGCCTCTCCTCGCGACCCAGTCCTACGAAGTGCGCTCTCCCCAAGGCTCGATTCGCATGATGGTGGACACGATCTCCATCGAGGCCCTGACGCCCCAATCGATCGGTATCCCCTACTGTGCGGCCGTCCCCAACTCTACGGGCGCCGTGGGCCACCTGGGCGCCGTGGGCCTCGCAGACCCCACGCAGAACTCGATGATGCTCATCGCCACCGCGCTTCCCGCCGGGCAAATGGGTGTCTTCCTCGCATCCATGCACCAGGGCTTCGCGCCCCACCCCGGAGGGAGCGCAGGCAACCTCTGCTTGGGAGCCGCGATCGGGCGCTTCTACGGTCCGGGACAAGTCCAATCGTCGGATCCGGCGGGGCGCATCGCCCTCGCCCTGGACCTGACCGCTGTCCCACAGGGGACCGGAGCGACGCCGGTGCTCGCTGGCCAAGACTGGAACTTCCAGCTCTGGCACCGAGACGTCGCGGGCGGCGCCCCGACGTCCAACTTCACCAGGGGTCTGTCGGTGACCTTCCAGTAAGAAAACGGGGCGAGCGGCACGCGACGTGCCGCTCGCCCAGCGATCTCACCGTGCCCGTTGCTACTTCACCGGGTTCTCAAGGACGCCAAGGCCCTCGACCTCGACCTCCATCTTGTCGCCGGACTGAATGTAGATCGGCGGCTTGCGCGCGAACCCCACGCCGGGGGGCGTGCCCGTGGAGATGAGATCCCCCGGCTCGAGGGCGATGAAGCCGGAAAGGTGCGCGATGAGCTCCGCGATGCCGAAAATGAGCTGGTTCGTGCTCGAGTCCTGAAGCGTCTCACCGTTCAGGCGGAACTGAATGCGCAGGTTCTCCGGGTCCCCGATCTCGTCCGTGGTCGCGATGAAGGGGCCGGACGGGCAGAAGGTGTCGCAGGACTTGCCCCGCTGCCACTGACCATCGGCGAACTGGAAGTCACGGGCAGAGATGTCGTTCACGTTGCAGTAGCCGAGCACGTAGTCCATCGCGTCCCCCTTGGACACGTGATGGGCCGCACGGCCGATGACGACGCCGAACTCGGCTTCGTAATCCACTTCCTTCGCACCCTTCGGAAGGACCACGTCCTCCATGGGACCCACGATGCAGCTTGAGAACTTGCTGAAGACCAAGGGCGAGGACGGCACTTCAAGGCCGCTCTCTTCCGCGTGGTCGCGGTAGTTGAGGCCGATGCAAATCACCTTGCTCGGTCTGGGGATCGGAGCGGTGAGCGTCACCCCCCCGAGGGGCAAGACGGCGCCGCTTCCCTGCAGGTCCCCCAGCTGCTCCGCCGCACCGTCCACAAGCCGGCGCGCTGCCTGGTGGCACGCGCCGTCCATATCGGCCCAGTCCAGGGGACCGTCAGCATCGGGGAGCCCGGCTCCGGCGTGGTCAAAGTCGAGGACGAGGTCCCCATCGAGGAGGGCACCGGTGTGGAGCGCGCCATCACGCTCGAACGAAACGATTTTCATGGGGTGGGTCGGTTAGTCCTCCGAGAGGAAGACAACGTGGAGCTCGCGGGGTCCATGGACCCCCACCACGAGCTGGAGTTCGATGTCGGCCGTCCGGGACGGTCCGGTAATGAAAGTCACGCAGCGCGGTGGGCCTTCGGGGCGGGCACCAAATTGCGTCATCGCCTCGTCGAGGGTGGGCACGACATCAGAGGCGCGCACGACCGCGATGTGAACCTCGGGCACGAGGGACGTCAGCCGGTGACGCTCGGCATCCGTGCCGAGCACCAGCGTCCCGGTTTCCGCGATGGCCGCCTGGACACGGGTGATCCCCGCGTCGCATCGAAAGAGCTGCTCCCGCGGAACCTCGCCGGTCACCACCTCACGGCCCCCTTCGAAGCGGGGCATCGCCTCGCTCAGTCCAACGCCATCGGAGACGGCGACGAGCTTCGCCCCGAGGCCGTCCAGGACGCCAGCGAGCACAACGCCAAGATCCTCGCCGGGCTCCGGGCGGTACACGTGCACGCCGAGCGCCAGGAGCCTCTCCACGAAGAGTTCGCCGTCCCCGCCGGACGCGGGCGAGCGCAACACCGGCGGCAACTCGACCCCGGTCTTCTTGGCTCGCTCAGAGGCCAGCGAGGCCCGGATGCGGTCAAAGATTTCGGCCCTTGAGCTACCCATCGATCAGGCCCTCCTTCCAAAGCTCGCGGAAAGACTTCTTGGCGAGTCGCCGCGGGGCTCGCTCGGTCATCCACGCCTTGAGGGGCGTCATAGGCGACCGTGCGACCTTGCCGGCGGCGCCGTCGGAGAGCACCACACCCTGGAACATGCGCCCCGAGCGCATGGCGCGCTCGTAGCGACCTTGGCGCTCCATCGTGCGCGCCCAGGCCCGGAAACCCACCTTCTCCAGCCGCCCGCGGTGGCCGTCCTTGACGGCCTTCGCCCGCAGGCGCAGGAGCGACTTCGGGATGTCGATCTTGACCGGGCACACGTCCCGGCAGGCCGCGCATAGGCTCGATGCGTAGGGCAACTCTGCCGCTTGGGGACCATCGGAGAGGTGCGGCGTGAGGATGGCGCCGATGGGTCCACCGTAGACCGCGCCGTAAGCGTGGCCGCCCACCGCCCGGTACACGGGGCACACGTTCTGGCACGCGCCGCAGCGGATGCACTGGAGCGTCTGACGGTCATCGGGCTGGGCCAAGAGCCCAGAGCGCCCGTTGTCGAGCAGAACGATGTGCATCTCCTCGGGCCCCTCCTGGGACGGGTCCACGCCGGTGATCATCGACTGGTAAACGGTCAGCCGCTGGCCCGTGCCCGACCGCGGGAGGAGCCGCAGGTAGAGCGCGAGATCCTCAAAGCGCGGCACGAGCTTCTCGATCCCCATGAGCGAAATGTGGATCTTGGGAAGGCTCGTCGAGAGTCGGATGTTGCCTTCGTTCTCAAGCACGAGGATCGAACCGGTCTCCGCCACGCCAAAGTTGGCGCCGCTGATCCCGAGGGCCGCTTTGGCGAAGCTCGTCCGCAGGACGCGGCGTGCGATCGCGGTGAGTTCCGAAGGGTCGTTGGTACGATCCACACCCAGCTCGCGCACAAAGATGTCGGCGACATCGTCCCGCGAAAGGTGCAGCGCCGGCGCGACGATGTGCGACGGCATTTGCCCATCGAGCTGAAGGATGCGCTCGCCGAGGTCCGTCTCCAGTGGCTCCCAGCCCTTGGCCTCCAGGGCATGATTCAGCCCGATCTCCTCGGTGGCCATGCTCTTGGCCTTGACGATCGCGCCGGAGCCAGCCCGTTTGCCGATGTCAAAAATCAGGTCGATGGCTTCTTGGGCATTCCGGGCCCAGTGGACCGTGACGCCCCGGCGCTTTGCGTTCGACTCAAACTGCTCGAGGTACGTGTCCAGATTCTCGAGCACGTGCGCTTTGATGAGCCGCGCACGCTCGCGCCATTCCTGCCATTCAGGAACCTCCTCGAGGGCCAGATCGCGGCGATCCGAAATCGTCGAGGTCGCACGCGCCACGGCAGCGCTTTGGTTCTTGTTCGCGAGGGCGGTCAGTGCGCGTGCGCGGAACTCGGGGCTTTGGGCGGGATCGAGCATCAGCGGGACGCGAGGACCTCGGCCAGGTGCATGATGCGCGGGGCACCGGGCTTCGCTTCTTTGGTGACGCGCCCGTCGATTTGCATCAGGCACGAGACGTCGCTGGACACGATCACGTCGGGGGCCGTCTCCTCGAGCACGGCCATGCGCGTATCGAGCATCGCGACGGACACCTCTGGCTGCTTCACGGAGAAGGTACCGCCAAATCCGCAGCAAGTGGGCTCGCCCTTGGCTTCCACGAGCTCGAGGCCGTCCACCTTCCGCAGGAGCGCCCGGGGCTGATCCTTGACGCCAAGCTCCCGGAGACCGTGACAGGCGTCGTGCCACACGGCGCGGCCGCTGAACTTGGCGTCGAGGTCGACGACCTGAAGCGTATCCACGAGGAACGAGGAGAACTCGTGGGTTCGCGCCGCCACGGACTCGGCCTTCGCGCGGCGCGGATCGCCCTCTTCGAAGAGACGCGGCGCGTGATGAATCATCGCCGCGCAGGAACCCGACGGCACGACGATCGCTTCAGCTGGGTCCTCCGCGAACACGTCGATCATCACCGCGGCGACGCGGCGCGCTTCGTCCGTGTAGCCCGTGTTGTAGGCGGGCTGGCCGCAGCACGTTTGTCGCGGGTCAAAAGACACTTCGCAGCCCGCGCGGCGAAGGACCTTCACGGCGCTCTCCCCCACGTCAGGCCAAAAGCCGTCCACAAGGCAGGTCACGAAGAGGGAGACCTTCATCAAACCGTCTCGGAGGTCGCGATGGTGTACTTCGAGAGGGTTTCGTCGTTCAGCTCCAGGCCAACACCGGGCTCCGTGGGGAGCTGGTAGTAACCGTCGATCACGTCGATGGGCTCGTTCCAAATGCCCTTGATGGACTCGTAGCAGTTCTCCAGCATTGGGCAATGGGGCGTCGCCGCCGCGAGCTGGGCGTGGAGCTTTTG
The DNA here is from genome assembly GCA_913058555.1 of uncultured bacterium. Lineage (GTDB taxonomy): Bacteria > Planctomycetota > UBA1135 > UBA1135 > Saltatorellus. Next base: position 1,980 of record CAJXRJ010000224.1, on the reverse strand, counting down.
CTGCACGTTCGTGTGGGGCACGATCGGCAGGTCATGGGCACCGGCCAGCGCGGCCACCTCGAGCCACTCATCGATGCCGAGGAGCTTCGTCGCGTCCGCCTGCACGATGCCCACGGCTCCCTGCTCGATGTAGTCCCGGAACGCGTACTTGGTGAAGATCGTCTCGCCCACCGCCACCGGAATCTGAATCGACCGCTGAAGCTCTGCGTGTGCCTTGACGTTCTCAGGCACCATCGGCTCCTCGAGCCAGAACACGTCAAAGTCCGCCAGCTTGCCGCCCCAGTACCGCGCGATGTTCAGGGTCCAGGCGCAGTTGACGTCCGTCATGATGCGAATCTTCGGTCCCACCGCGTCGCGCACGGCACCGATGCGGTCGTAGTCCTCGCTCGGGTCCTTGCGGCCAAGCTTGATCTTGACGGCGTGGAAGCCGCGCTCGACGAGGGCGCTGGCGTCGCGCACTAGATCCTCGGTGCTCCAGTCGAGCCACCCACCGTCGGTGCTGTAGGCGAGAACCTTGTCCCGCGCCGCGCCGAGGTAATGCCACAGCGGCATGCCGGCACGCTTGCACTGCACGTCCCAGAGGGCAAACTCCACCGCGGCGATGCCAACGCGCGAAGCGCCCACCCGGCCCACAAAGTGGTTCGTCAGGAAGAGCTCCTGGATGATCTCCTTGCGCATGGTCGTGTCCTTCCCGATCAGGACCGGCGCGTAGTTCTCCTCCACCATCACCTGCGCCGCGCGCAGACCAGGGGTGTAACTCCAGTTGGTGCCGACGCCGATCACGCCGCCGTCGGTGTGAAGCCGTACGGTCAGGAACTCGACGGCCTCAACGCGGCTCTGGGAATCGTTGATCTGGCGCTGGCCCAGGGGCACGCGCAGGAGAGCGGTTTCGACCTTGGTAATGCGGGGCATAGGAAGGGGATTAGGCGTCGAGGTCGTCGGTGAAAAGTGCGTCCGCGGCGTGAAGGTCGCGGAATCGTTGAAGGGTCTCGGCGATGCCATCGCTGAGGGAAGTACGGCCAAGGCCCCCGAGGGCCTCATCGAGGCGTCCGCCTGCGATCGCTCCGGGCACGGGCAGCTCGGGCCCATCCACCTTGATGAGCTCTGCCGACTCGGGCGCGTGCCCGCGGAGCACGGCCACAAAGTCGTCGACCGAAACGCTCTCCCCCGCGAGGTTGAATACGTGGGAGCCCTCAGCGCCCCGTTCGGCCGCTGCGATGAACGCTTCAGCGCAGTCTTTCGCGTAGAGGAAGTCCGTGTTCCCGCCGAAGCCGATCGAGTACGGCCGTCCGACGACCGACGCTTTGATCGCCTTCGTAGGCCCGCTCGTCATGCCCTGGTCCCGGCCTACGCCGTACACCGTGAGCGGTCGTAGCCCGATGCTCGATACCCCGTGCTCGAGGAACGACACACGCGCGGTGCCTTCGTTCGCGAGTTTGTAGACCCCGTAGTGAGTGTTGGGGTGGGGCACCGCGTCCTCATCGGGTGCGCCGCCCGCCCGGACCTCATCGGCGCGCTCGTAGACCGCCGCCGAGGACGCATACGAGAGCCGATCGATCCCGGCCCGCTTGGCTTCCTCAAACACGTTGACGGTCCCGAGCACGTTCACCCGCGCCCCGAGCATCGGGTCCGCCCGGCAAAAGGGCACCTGCATCCCGGCGAGATGCACGATGCGGTCCACCCCGTTCTCCTCGATGCAGCTTCGCAGGGCCTCAGGGTCTGCGATGTCGCCCCTCACGAACGTCACCCCCGAGAGCGCCTCCTGCCCCACCAGGTCCCGAATCCGCCTGGGCTCTGTCCCCAGGTCAAAAACAACGGGCCGATCGCCGCGCGCCAATAGGCGCTCAACGGTCCAAGCGCCAATGCATCCAAGGGCGCCGGTTACAAGGAAGGTCTGGGTCAAAGGGGGTCTCCTATTCGTGCTACGGGGGAGCGAAGATAGCGGGCCCCTGTCTCTTATACACATCTCCGAGCCCACGA
>CAJXRJ010000223.1 GCA_913058555.1 uncultured bacterium | reverse complement strand
ACACTGCATATCGTCGGCAGCGTCAGATGTGTATAAGAGACAGGGCGAGGAAAGTGACCCGGGGCGGGCCTGGGAGCATACGCTTCGCGTGACCATGGGGACCCCGCACAACGATCCGATGAGCTCTGGCACGACAGGCCCAGGCACCGACGGCACGGCCGGTACCGATCCTGGTGCCGTCAGCATCGACGCCGCGCCGCCCGCTGGCGCCACGGCCGAGGCCCCGCCCCGGCGCCCCAAGAAGGGGGAGATCCTCGAAGTCCAGATCGCGCACATGGATGAGAAAGGCCGCGGGATCGCTCTGGTCCCTGGGGCCATCATCTCCGTGCGCCACGGCATCCCGGGGTCGACGGTGCGGGTCCGGATCGGGCGCGGGAAGAGCCGTAAAAAGCCGGACGGGTCGATCCTTGAGCTCATCGATCCGGGGCCCCACGCCGTGGACGCCCGTTGTCCCCACGCAGGCGTCTGCGGGGGCTGCGCCCAGCCCCGTCTCGACTACGCCGAGCAGCTCGTCCAGAAGGACCGCATCGTGCGCGACGCGATCGACGCCGCGTTCGTCGAGGCGGAACTTCCGTCGCCCTCATCCTTGGTCCAGGACGTGGTCCCTGCGGAACGGCTCTCTGGTTACCGCAACAAGATGGACTTCACCTTCGGGTCGCGGCGCTACGTCCTTCCCGATGAGCCCCAAGGCGTCGAAGCTTCTTTCGGCCTCGGGCTCCATGCACCGGGGCTCTACAACAAGGTGCTCGACGTGGAGCACTGCGACATCGCCTTCGAAGGGGCCAGCGCCCTCGTGCAGAGTGCACGGCGATTGGCGCTGGAGATGAACCTCGACCCATGGGACCTGAAGGCCCATACCGGGCTCCTGCGCCACCTCGTGGTGCGCCGCGGAGAGCGGACGGGGGAGGTGATGGTCAACCTCGTCACGTCCGAGCGCGACGAGGCCCGAGTCGATCCCTACGTGGCGGCGCTCCTCGCCGCCCATCCGGAGATCACGACCTTCGTGCAGAACACCACGACCGCCCTCGCCACCGTGGCGTTCGGCGAGCAAGAGTACGTGCATTTCGGGAGCGGACAGATCCACGACGTGATCTCGGGCAAGCGCTTTTCCATCTCGGCGGATTCGTTCTTCCAGACGAACACCGCCCAGGCCGAGCGACTCATGGAGATTGTCAAGGAGGAGGCGCGCCTGGAAGACGGCGACGTGCTCTTCGATCTCTACTGCGGCGCCGGCACTATCGGGCTCGCCATAGGTGACGGAGCCAAGAAGATTGTCGGGCTCGAGTCCACGCCATCGTCGGTGCGGGACGCCGGCCGGAACGCCGAGGCGAACGGCGTCTCCCACGCGACGTTCGTCCTGGGCGATGTGCTCGCGGAGATCGAAGCGGCTGCCGCCGGGGAAGAGGCGCCGTCAGTGGTCGTGGTCGATCCGCCACGGGCGGGCCTGCACCCCAAGGTGCCCGCCCAGGTCCTGGCCCTGGGCGCTGAGCGCATCGTGTACGTGTCGTGCAATCCCAAGACCGGATCGCGGGATGTGGCGGCCCTTGTCCAAGGTGGCTACCGAGTGCGTTCTATCCGCCCCGTGGATCTCTTTCCACATACACCCCACGTGGAGGTCGTCTTTGCGCTGGAGAGGGCGGAATGACTGACTACCTGAGCCGAGGCACGCTCCTTTTGAGCGCCCCCGAGATGCTGGATCCGAACTTCATGCACACCGTGGTGCTGATCTTCGATCACGACGACTCCGGGGCCATGGGGGCCATCGTGAACCGGCCGCTGGAGGCCACCGTGGCGGATGCGTTTCCCCATCATCCCGCGCTGTCCCAGCTCAGTCTCCAGCTGCGGGACGGTGGACCCGTGGGCCAGGAGATGCTCCAGGTCCTTCACCTGAGCGATCCCGCGGCCAATCCGCCGGGTGTCGTCGGGCCGGGGATCGATCTCGGGGACGGCGTTCACCTGGGGGGCGACCTCGACTGGGTGGCTGAACGCATCCAGGCGAAGAAGGCCACCGAGGACCAGATTCGGTTCGTGGTGGGCTATTCCGGCTGGGCGCCCGGGCAGCTAGAGAATGAGATCGAAGGCCACTCCTGGCTTCCTTTGCCACCGACGGCGGATCTGGTCTTTGCGACCGGAGACCCAGAGTCCATCTGGCGCGCCGGAATGGGGCGCCTCAGCGGCGAGGGGCCGTCCCTGGCGTACTTGCCGCCGGACCCGAGCTGGAACTGAGACGAGGGCGGCGAGCGCGATTCGATTCTCTGGGGTCTCGCGTGCTTGAGACCAGCAAGTTGGGGGTCTTAGGCCAGCACAGTCGACTATCCTTTGGGGCGCGGCGCTGCCGCCCTTGACCCCTTGAGCGAAGACCAGCCAACGAAGGACCCCCAAGGGGCCGAAACTTCCGCCGACGCGTCTGCGCCGAGGCGCGGGTGTCTGGGCACGGCCGTGTCCGGCGGGTGCGGGTGCTTCGCATTCGTGATTGGCGCGGCCCTCGCGGTCGCCCTCTTCGCGCCCCAGCTCCTCTCGGGTTACGGGGCCCGGGTCATCGAGAAGTACCTGGGCGGAAAGATCGACGGCACGATCGAGGTGAGCGGCGTGACCCTGTTCTGGGGGGAGCAGCAAAGCGCGGACATTCGCGTGCTCTCCCCGGACGGCAAGCAAGTGCTGCAGGGGAGCATCGACTTCCCCCCGCTGCTCGATCTTGTGGGGAATCCCGAGACCGAGCAGCGCTACAAGGTCACGATCAACAAGCTCAACTCGACGATTTTCGAGGACGGATCCAGCACCTTGGGGCAGACCTTCGGGGTGGGGGCCGGGGACGGGGAAACCGTTATCCGACGCCTGGTGGAGCGTGCCACGTCGGAGCTCAAGGGCATCCGCAGCCGCAAACCCGAGGCGTCGATCAAGGTGACGGTGCGTTTGAGGGAGGCGCTGATCAGGGACATTGATAGCGGGCGGGGCAACCTGGCGATCGAGAACGCGGAGCTGGAGGTGGGGGCGAGCGCCGTGGACGCCCGCGTGATCCTGCGTAACTGTCGAGTCGAGCCGGAGGGACAGCCCGCTGTCGACGTGGAGTTCGCGACTCGGTTCGGGCGGCGCCAGGGCGGACAAGAAGAGCTCTTGGCCGCGAAGTTCGACGCGGGCCCCCTGTCCGTGGCGACCCTCCAGACCCTCGGCATTCTCCCACGGACCCTCCGGCCACCGGCGGCGGTGGATCGCAGGATAGAACTCGACCTATTCGACCGCTGTACGCCCGGGCTCTTCGGGCTCGCGGAGGACTACTTCAAAGACGGGGCTGCCGTTCGATTCACCTACGGCGGCCTGCAACCCATGGACGCCAGGGCACCGAGCGAATCGGTGCCGCTGACGTTGCGCCTCGACAACGACGCGGGCTTCTTCGACATGGAAGCCCGGGTGCAGCTCCCGGACGCAGGGCAACTTGCAGAAGGCGCAGCCACTGCGGCCATCGTGGGGGAGCTTCGGGCGGGCGGCGAGGCGGCGATCTTCTTCAAGGCGCGTACCGCCGCCGAACCGTTGATCGACGTCGTCAACGTGATCACTCCTCCAGGAAACACGGTGAGTGCGTCCGGGGTCGCCCTCGCGGAAGGCACGGACGCGGGGCCGACGTGGAGCGGCCGGGTCAAGTCCCTGCGAATCCCGTTCGACCGAAGCTGCTTGAGGATCGGCGAGTACGGTGACGGCCTTTTCGGGGCCGAGCCCGCACGGGCCGTGGTTGCGGCGGCCCTGCGCCGTACGGAATGCCAGCTCGAAGTGGCAAGCGTCGGCTCTGCCCCGGCCGTGGTGACCGTGGCCCCAAGCGATCAGGCGCAACCGCTACCCGAAGACACGCTCACCCTTCGGCACCTGTTCACGTCAGTCACTCTGCTTGGCCGGGTCGCGGGGAAGTTCGAGTCCCAGTGGTTCACGGAGGGCGAGGACAGCGGCGTTTCCTTTGTGAGGGGTTCTCTGCCCGGGGACCCGATTCTGGTGGCGCCAGAGATCTCGGACTACCCCGACGGCAAGCTCGAGCTCCAGGTCACGGGCGTGCCCCGGTCCGTCCTGGGTTCTTTCGTGGCCTTCCCGACGAGCTTCGCGAGCCTCCTCCCCAAGCGCTTTGACCGGATCGTGTTGCGCGACTTGCCCCTGAGGTTCGTGCTTGGCGTGGAGTCCCGCGACCCTGAGCTCGAGTTGGAGGTTTGGACGGACCGCAACGAGAGGCTTGCGGGCACCTACGTCTCGGGTGAGTTCACCTGCCCGAAGGGGGCGCTCGACATTCCTTTGGGGGAAGAAGCGCAGAAGAAGGTCCTGATGCGATTGATGCCATGGTTCGAGGGCATCGAGCCCGTTCAGGGCGGCGGGCAACTGGACGTCGCGATGGAGAACTTCGTCTTTCGCCTCGAGGAGGGTGCGGAGAAGGAGTCGGGCCGCATGACGATCGATTCTCCTCCCCTGCGGGTGAAGCTCGACCGAAGGCTGGTTCGGCAGCTCCGACTGGGCAAAACGCTCCCCGGGGGATGGATCGAATGGGACCCGGCACCGATGGTGCTCGATCTCGATGGCGCCACGACGCGCTATCAATTCGTCGAGCTCCCGCTAGGGGGTGGGAACGTGTCCGCCATGAGCGGCTTCGAGACGACGGGCAGGTACAACCTGTCCACTACCGTGGAGCGGCGGTTCCTTCGCCATCTGAGCAAGGCCGAATCGGGCGCCACGGACAATCAAGAGGTGGCCGTCGTGATCGACAAGAATGCGGAAGGTCGGCTGAGCGTCAACGTGAGCCCGGCGGAGTTTGCCACGGTCCTGGAGAGCATTGGCGATATCTTGAGCCCGGAAAAACGCAGGGAGCTCTTCGAGAAGTTTGGCCTGACGGAGGACGAGGACGACCGATGAAACGCTTCAGCTTGTGCTTGGCCGCGGCGACTCTCCTTGCAGTGAGTGCGCTGCATCCTTGGGTTCCGAACGCGCTTGCGCAGGGCCCTGCGCCTGCCCAGGACATGAAACCGCCGGCGCCGGAATCGAGCTCCCTGGGGAAAAACGTTCTCCTGATCATCATCGATGACGTGGGGGCCGAGAAAGTGGGTGCCTACGGGATGCACGGGGACGCGGGACCAACGCCCACGATCGATGGCCTCTGTGCCAGGGGCGTGCGCTTCGAAACGGCATGGGCGACGCCCTATTGCTCACCGACCCGCGCTGCCATCCTCACGGGCCGGCTGCCGTCCCGCACGGGCATTGGTGCGGTGGTCATGAGCGACTCAAAGACGGCCGGTCTCTCCCTGGGGGAGACGTTGATTCCCGAGGCGCTCATGGGGCCAGCCCCCGACGACTCGAACGCCAGGCGCTCCGGCCCGAAGTCGGCGCTCATTGGGAAATGGCACCTTTGCTGCCTGACGGACGACAATGGGCACCCCCTTCGGTCGGGCTTTGATGTGTTCACCGGGACACGGTCGAACTTACGCCCCCGCAAGAACCCCCTCGCGTTCTTCAATGCGCAGCGGACTATCGGTGGGAGGAGCCGGGCGAAGCGCGGCTACATGACCACCGTCACCACCGACGACGCCTTGGATGCGATCAAGGGGTTCGGGGATGAACCCTGGTTCGTCGTGGTCTCCTACCACGCGGCCCACTTTCCGCTGCACGCGCCGCCGAAGGACCTCCACAGCTTCGAACTCGAAGGCGATCCCATGGCCTCTCCGGTCCCGCATCACAGGGCGGCGGTGGAGGCGATGGACCGGGAGATCGGACGATTGCTGGAGTCCCTTCCGGGGGGCGCGCTCGCCGAGACCAACGTCATGGTCATTGGCGACAACGGGACCCAAAGGCCGGCCCTCGATGGACCCTTCGAAGGCCTCACCGGTAAGGGATCCCTGGGCGAAGCGGGGATCCGGGTTCCTTTGGTCATCGCGGGCCCGAGCGTCAAGAACCCCGGGCGCGTGCACCGGGGATTGGTGCACGCGGTCGATCTCTTTCCGACGGTGCTGGGTCTGATGGGCGCGGAACCTCGGCAACCCGTGGACAGCGCGCGCCCCATCGACGGAGTGTCCCTCGTGCCGGTCCTGGGGAATCTGGAGGCGGCGAAGCTGCGGAGTCACATCTACACGGAGCTTTTCCGTCCGAACCACGCGCTCCCTGGGGAAAGAACGTCCTACGGCTGGGCGATTCGCAGTGCGACCCACAAGCTCGTGATGCGCACCAAGGGCGCGGCGCCGGAGCTCTTTGATCTCATCAAAGACCCGACCGAGCGCGTGGACCTTTTGAGCGCAGAGGAACCCGGGCCCGAGGCCATTCGGATCGCGAAGGAACTCCAGGCCGCGCGCGATCGGTTGGGGCTTTAGCCGCCCAAGGCAAGGACCCTGCTGGGCGGCGCCCCCTGCACCATTCCGTGCAAGGGGTGGGCTAGGAAGGGCCTTTCACCTTCGGCGCGACCTCTAACATCGCGTCGAGGAGCGGATTCTCAGGCGTATCCTTTCGCCAGGCGGCAACCACCTCGAAGGTCGCCCCATCCACGGCCAACGGAGTCGAGGCAATGTCCGGGGCCTTGGGGCCTTCTTCCCCGAGCCAGGGCAGGATCGACCACCCAAGCCCCGCTCCAACGAAGCCGAGGATGGTCTCGGCGCTGGCGCCGGAGAGCATCGTGCGCGGCGCAATGCCGTCCCTATGAAGGGCCGCGAACTGGAGCTCCCGTGCGGGCTGGCCCGGGGCGTATGCAACGAACGGCGTTTCCTGCAGGGACGCGAGGGGGTAGGACGTCTCGCCGCTGAGTTCATGCTCCGCGGGAATCACGACGAAGGGACGCAGCACCGCGATGGGCATGGTGGAGATGTCGTCCGGGGTCTCGAAAAGGTGCTCGACCGCCAGATCCACTGAGCCGCGCCTGAGGAGGGCGACGGCGTCGTCCCCGGTTTCCTCGAGGTGCACTTCCACGTCGGGGTTTGCCGCGTGCAGCCTTCGGATCCACCCGGGCATCAGGTGCCTCAGGAGGAGGTGGGACGACGTGACGCGCAGCTCGCCCCCGAATTCGCCCCCTTGGATCGAGCGTACGACGCTCGGCAGCGACTCGAAGAACGGCCGCACGAAGTCGTAGAGCCTCTGCCCCGCGGGCGTCGGGGCCATGCGGTCCTTGGCCACGCGTTCGAAGAGGGAGGTGCCGAGCTCCTCCTCGAGCTTCTTCACCTGGGCGTGCACCGCCGGCTGGGTGATCGGGTACGGGAAGGCCCGGGCAGCGCGGGCGTACCCGCCGGTCCTGGCGACCCAAAAGAACCCTTCGAGGCGATGGAGCTGAATCTGGCCGGCGGCTTTCATGGATCGAGCGTGGTTCCTTTGGGCGTCGTGATGTGAGAGCCGAGTCGGATTCCTCGGGCGATCACGAAACGGTGACCGCGCGGCCGATCTGTTCTGACACGGTCTCGCCGATGCGGGCGAAGAGCTCGTGGCCGTCCTTGTCGCTGTGCCACTCGCCGCTCGATTCGTCGAGGTCGTAGTGCCAAGCGCGCACGCCGGCCGCGTACCAGATCTGATTCGTTGCCGTCTGCCGGTTGAGGACGAAGGTCTTGCCCGCCGGGAACTGGATCTTGATGACGCCGTCGGCCGTGGAGAAGTCCACTTCTTCGGGGTCGTAGTCCTCGAGCCAGTCCTCGATGCGGCGGATCACGCCGTCTGCGAGGCGAAGGAAGGTCTGTCGGTCCATAGGGGAGGGCCTCATTCGCTTGGGCCCGTGGGGTCCGAGCGCGCTGTTGGGGGGATGGCTTCCGGGAACGGTCGCCACGAGGATGACTCAGGCGAGGCCCATGGCCGCGACTTCGTCTTCGTTCAATCCTAGGAGGTGTCCGATCTCGTGGAATAGGGTGATGCGAATCTCCTCGGCCACTTGTTCCGGCGATCCCGAGGCCCGCTCGATGTTGCGCTTGAAGAGGTAGATCGTCGGCGGCAGGTCGCTGTCCGCGGGGGCGTCGAGTTCGCTCGCGCCCGCGAAGAGCCCAAGGATGTCCGGGGGCGTCGCCGCTGGGTCCTCGGGCTCCACGAGGCTCCGGAAGGGCACGGGTTCGCGCACGACACGGGCGTGCTTCACCCTGTCGCGGAAGGTGGGCGCGAGGGCTCCCAGGGCGCTTTCGACCGCAGCGTCGAAGGCCTCCTCCGAGACGCGCACGGGGGGCGCCGGGGGATCGCCGAGGGCGCTCGCGCGGTCCACGAACTCGTCGCCCGCGGCAAAGTCCCCACGCAGGTCCGCGAGCAGCCCGAGGCGCTCGAGGATCCACGGCTCGTCGGGCTCCGACTCCAGGACCGCCGCGAAGGCTGACTGGGCGGTATCAAGGTCCCACGCCGAAAGGGCGATTTCGCCGGTGAGCTCCAGCACGTCCAAGTCATCGTCGCCCAGGGCCTCTGCGATTCGGCCGAGGGCTCCGGCCGCGGCCTGCAGGTGCCCCAGGGTGATCTGAGCGCGGCACTCTAAGAGGGCCCGGCCCACGGGGTCCTCCGATCGAGCGGCCTCCACCAGGGCCTCGTCGGGCCGGCCCGCCTCGAGTGCGTCGTACGCCGCTTCGAGGGCGGAGTCCATGGAGGAATCGGCGGGAGAGTCGGCGGAGGAGTTGTCGTCGTTGGATGTCATCGGCTTTTGGCGGGACGTTTCTTGGCGGCTTGGTCTCGGCGGCGTTCCTCGTCCATACGCTTCTTCGTCGCGGCCCAGGAACAGATAGGGCAGGACGATAGGTCGTGGTAGCGCGCGGGGCAGTGCTCGCGTCCAAAGAAGATGATCTGCAGGTGCACCTTCGACCAGGTGTCCTCGGGAAAGACCGCCTTGAGGTCCTTCTCGGTGCGTTCGACCGACTGTCCACCGGAGAGGCCCCAGCGCGCGGCGAGCCTGTGGATATGGGTGTCCACGGGAAAGGCCGGAACCCCAAAGGACTGGGCCATGACCACGCTAGCGGTCTTATGGCCGACCCCGGGCAGGGCCTCGAGATCTTCGAGGGACCCGGGCACTTCGCCGCCGTGATCCTCCACGAGGATCTCCGCCAGGCGCCGGATGTTCTTCGCCTTGGTGGGGGCGAGTCCACAGGTGCGAATCTCCGCCAGGATGTCGTCCACGGAGAGTTTCGCCATGGCGAAGGGGTCCGGGGCCTTCGCGAAGAGTCCAGGGGTGACGATGTTCACCCTCAGGTCGGTGGTTTGGGCCGACAGAAGGACAGCCACCAACAGGGTGAATGGATCCGTGTGATCGAGCGGGATCGGCGGGTTGGGATACAGCTCTTCGAGCTGCTCCAGGATGCGCCGGGCTTTGTCGGACCTCTTCATAGCGCCGACACTTTGCCCTTAGTGGGGTCCGGGCGCCACTCCAGACCTCACAAGGGGAGAAGCAGCGCCCGGGGGGACGACGAGGCTGTCACTCGACGGTCCACTCGACGGATTCTGCGAGCTTCTCGCCTGCTGAATCTTTGTCGAGTTGGATGCGCACGGAAGCGGCGTCGCTGCGCGGGGCTTCTCCGGAATCCGGAAGCGGGCGCGGGAGGTCCACCGTGCCGATGCTGCGGACGAAGGGCTTGAGCCGCGATGAACTCGAAGTCGTGATGCGCTCACGTCCGCGAACGAAGAGGAACCGGATGTCTTCGTTACCGGGCAAGTTCTCAAGCACCGCCACGCCGTCTGCGTCGAAGCGTGCTGTGCCGACGGGACGCCAGCCCGGTTCGAAAAGCGGGGAACGGGCGATGGGGCGATGGTCGACTCCGCCGCCGCGATTGCCCCGTGCCCTGAGTGCGTTGTCTTCCATGGCGCGCTTACGCTTCACGTTCGCGTCCTGTTCGTTTCCACCGCCGGCCTTACCGCCGCGGCCGGTCCCGTCTTTGCCGCCACGGCCGCCGTTCTTCTCGTAGTCGCGCATTGCCTGTTCCTTCAGGAGCTTCTGTTGCCCCTGGATGTCGGCGTCCTTGCCCTCGGCGGCCCTTCCCTCCATACGCTCGCGATCCACGCGGGCGGCGTGATTGGCGTCGAACGTGTAGGCGCTGACCTGGGAGGGGCGGTTTTCCTCTTCCGAGAGGTTCAGGGTCAGGCGTGATTTGGACGGGATGACCACGTTGACGTCTGTCTCTTATACACATCTCCGAGCC
>CAJXRJ010000222.1 GCA_913058555.1 uncultured bacterium | reverse complement strand
CGCCATGGCGGGCCAGAGTTGGAACTTCCAGGCATGGCACCGCGATTCGGTGGGACTCGGCTCGAACTTCACGGACGGCATCGAGCTGCCGCTGCAGTAGCGCCAAGGACCCCGCCCGAAACAGAGGGGCCCCCGGCCACGGGATTCCGAATCGAAGAGAAGGCTCTTCGCGCCGTTGGCGCGAAGAGCCTTCTCTCTAACCGGACCCCCAAAGCTCGGGGCCCCATAACTTCGGGCGCTCCAGGGTCAGCCGGAAACGTCGCAGCGTGCGCCCTCATTGCCGGCGCCACCGTAGTACGACAGGTCCCTGCGCGACTCGCGCACGGCCTTCAGTCGGACGACCATCTGATCGCGATCCGAAGAGGCGGCCGCCGTCAGGATGGCGTTGAGACGGATCAGCTCCTCGAGCTCGTCATCAAAACGCTCTTGGTCCGCCTCGGGCACACGGGCCCTGAGGGCCACGGGATCGTCTTCCCCTTGGATCGCAGCCGCGATCCGAGCCAACGACGCAGCCACCTGGGGGTCGTCATGCTCCGCGCCATCCAGGAGGGCGAGGCCGTCCCGGAGAACCGTCCGCATGCGGGCCAGGGCTTCGAACGAATCGCTCATCGCCCTGAGGACTGCACTTCGACGTGGTCCCATGCCTCAAGCAGTGTCTTCAGGACACGACGAACGCCAGGAATCGGCTCGGCCGTGCGCTCGATCATGCACTGCTGCAGCTCCGACTCGCAGAACAGGTAAAGCTGCGTGAGGCTGTCGACCACATCCGCAGAGCCACGCTCTTTGTCGAGGGCCAAGCGCAGCTCAGCCACGATGGCGTCCGCACTGGAGCAGTGCTCCAGGAACCTTGAACGGGGGTCGCTCGCCGACTCCGCTTCCGCCTGCATCAGGAAACGCAGGGCGCCCTGATAGAGCATCCGCACGATCTTGATCGGCGGCGCGTTCTCAACGGAGTTGGAGAGGTAGGCCTCGGCGGCGTTGGCGTGGCTGGACATAGAAGGGAGGGGACGTGGAAAAGTGGGGCACGCTGCGCGGCCCCGTGAATGGGGTGGGCTCGCCCCGACCCCACGACTCATCGCAGGCGCGGGGAGTTGGGGTTGCCTGGCTATCCGCCGAGTGCTGCGTTAAGGGCCTGGCCCTGGGCGTTCAGACCACCCATGAGCTCCTCGAGGCGTGCAAAGCGCAGGATCAACGTTGTCTCGTAGCTCTCTAGCCGGGTCTCGCGGCGCTCGATCTGATCGTCGTAGCGACCGATGGACGCTTCGATCGCCTGCTGGCGCACGTCAAAGAGGCCCTGGACCTGGAAGTCGGAATCCCCCGAGTCGAGCGTCCCGAACATCTGATCGACCTCACGGATGAGCCGGTTCATCAGGCCGCCGTCGGCGGTCGTGTCCGTGTAGTACCCCGGCGTGTTCGGCTCCGCGTCACCGTTGTCGAATCCATCGGTATCCGCGAAGAGGTCCATCAGCGCGGGCAGGTTGTCCGCGAACTTCTCGTCGAACACGGCCGAGTTGACCGATAGGCGCCCGTCCCGGTCCTGCTCGAGGCCCACCAGCGACAGCGTGCTGTAGCCTTCGGTGTCGTTGGTGACCGTATCGATATCGGGCCTGAAGAGCGAGCGCTGCAGGGCTCGCTTCACCGACGCGAGGATCGAATCGCCGAAGAGCAATCCGCCTGTGGCTCCCTCGCCGTCTTCGTCTTCGGCGGGCGTGAAGGTGTTCTGCTTGCCAACGAAGTCAATCACCTCGTTGTAGGCCGTCACGAAACCGTCGATGCGTTCGCGCACCGCGGTCCGGTCGGGCTCGATCGTGATGATCGCGGGCTCGTCCGTCGTCGAGCGCAGGTCCATCGTGACGCCTTCGATCACGTCCGTGAAGGAGTTCGTGGCGCGGCGGACCAAGAGGCCGTTGACCTCCGCAAGGGCATCGTTGCCCACGGTGATGTTGTTGGAGCTGGTGGCGTCGCCGTTGGCGTCTGGGCTCGAGTACGCGATGGTGAGCGGCGTGCCTTCGACCCCCGCACCTGGAAGCCCGGAAGACTGGCCGATGTTCGAGAAGATGTCCGTGAGACGCCCTTCTTCGCCGGAGCCCTCGGATGCGAGGACCATCTGGTAGGTGGGAGACGACTCGGTTCCGGTGTTGACCACGGACGCGGTCACTGCCCCGGAGGTCATTTCTCCGATCTGGCTGGCGATGTCGTCCAGGCTCGAGTTGTCGGGATCCACGGTCAGCGTGTAGTCGGTGGTCCCCACCTTGAAGCTGATCTGCTCACCATCGACACCGGAAAGATTTTCGTCCCGCGAATTGACGGCGTCGAAGGCCCATCGGTCCGTGGCGGCGAGTCGCTGGACGTCCAGGGTGTGTGTTCCTTGGGCGGCGTTCGAATCTGTGGTGATCGTCGCTGCGCCCTCATCGCTGATCTGCGCGCTGAACGCGAAGAACTCCTCGGGAGTCGCGAGGTCCTCGGCCTTCGATTTGAGGGCCTTCACCAGGTCCCCGAGCTGGCCCACGAGGTCGAGCCGCCGCTGCTCGGTGCCGCGACGGGTCTGGAGGTTCTGGATCGGCAGGCGCTCAATCGCGACGAGCTGACGCACGATCGCGTTGGTGTCAAGGCCGCTGCCGAGGCCTGAGAAGCTAATTCCGGAGGTCGAGACCATAGTGGTGTGGACTCCGAGAAGAGCCCCTGCAGTTATCGGTTACCTGGCCATGCGCTTGAGCATCTGACGCAGGAACGGGCCCAATTACGGCGTGGAGCCGCTGACAGGGCCGGGAAGAGGGGGGCTTGGATTGCGCCGGGAGGGCGCCTGAGGCGGTTTCCGGTCATCCGGAAACGCGCCCCTGGCCTCCAAGCAACGCCAGGGGCGCCGGGCGGATCGTCGATGGTGGCGCCGGGGGGCCTTGGCCCCCCGCGCGCCTAGCTCATCCGATCAGCCGAGAAGCGACAGTGCCAGCTGGGGCTGGGAGTTCGCTTGTGCAAGCACCGACGTGGCGGCCTGCTGCAGAATCGAGTTGCGGGTCAGGTCCGCAGTCTCCATGGCGACGTCCACGTCGCGGATCCGGCTTTCCGCCGCGCTCGTGTTCTCACGCACGTTGGCGAGCGAACGGAGCGTGGAGTCGAGACGGTTCTGCTGCGCGCCGAGAGTACCCCGGGCCGAGTTGACGGAGTCGATGGCAGTATCGATCGTGCCCAGCATCGTGGATGCCGCGCCCGAGGTCGAGATGTTGCCATTGACGCCAAGGGTCGTGGCCGTGGCGTCCGCACCGCTGACGCTGATCACGTCGTTGGTACCGCCATCGATTCCGACCTGGATCGAGATGTCAGTGTTGGTGCCATCGAGCAGCGAGACGCCGTTGAAGGTCGTCGTCGCCGAGATTCGATCGACCTCTTCCACGAGTTGCTGGAACTCGGAGTCGAGGGTCGTTCGGTCGTTGGCACTCAGAGTACCGTTCGCCGACTGCATGGAGAGCTCGCGCATACGGCCGAGGATATCGCTCACTTCGTTGAGCGCTCCCTCCGCAGTCTGCACGAGGGAAACACCGTCTTGCGCGTTACGCGAAGCGACGGAGAAGGAGCGGATGTCAGAGCGCATGCGCTCGGAAATACCGAGGCCTGCGGCATCATCGGCCGCCGTAGCAATACGGAGTCCTGAAGACAGACGGCTATAGTTGCCGCCCAAGTTCGAGGAAGCGTTAAAGAGGTTACGTTGCGCGTTCATTGACGCAACGTTCGTGTTGACGCGGAGTCCCATCGAGTCCCTTTCGGTTGTGGATAAAGAGTGTGCTGCGAACGATACGTCGCAGTCGGAGTCCGCTACCTAGGCTCCTTGTTCGCATCCTCCTGGGTCCCGCCGTTCACGTACGGGGCCCGCTCGAATGCGCCTGGGAGCGCGTGCTCTGACTACGGTCATCCCTCCTCCTGCCGGACCTCGCCCCCATCAATAACTGATAGGAACAAGGCCTCTTCTGGCGAAGTGCACGCGCCAGAAGAAGCCGGAGGAGGTATTCAGATTAGCCGAGGAGCGACAGAGCCAACTGCGGCTGGCTGTTCGCTTGGCCCAAGATGGCCGTGGAGGCCTGCTGCAGGATCGAGTTCCGCGTGAGGTCCGCGGTCTCCATGGCGACGTCGACGTCGCGGATCCGGCTTTCGGCTGCGCTGGTGTTCTCACGAACGTTAGCGAGGGACCGAAGCGTCGAGTCGAGTCGGTTCTGCTGGGCACCCAGGGTGCCTCGGGAAGCGTTGACTCGGTCGATGGCCGTGTCGATCGTCGACAGCATGCCCGTGGCGGCACCGGTGGTGCTGATGTTGCCGTTGACCCCCAGGGTCGTAGCGGCCACGTCGGCGGCGGTCACCGAGATGACGTCGTTCGAGCCACCGTCAATGCCGACCTGGATGGAGATCGAGGTGTTCGATCCGTCGAGGAGCTGAACGCCGTTGAAGGCCGTCGTGCCTGCGATTCGGTCGACTTCTTCGACCAGCTGCTGGAACTCGGTGTCCAGGGTCGTGCGGTCGGTCGCGGAGAGCGTGCCGTTCGCCGACTGCATGGAGAGCTCACGCATCCGGCCAAGGATGTCACTGACCTCGCTGAGCGCGCCTTCGGCGGTCTGCACGAGGGAGATACCGTCTTGAGCGTTTCTCGACGCCACGCTGTAGGACCGAATATCGGCCCGCATACGCTCGGAGATACCGAGGCCTGCAGCGTCATCGGCAGCCGTTGCAATACGGAGTCCGGATGACAGTCGGGCGTAGTTCCCGTTGAGTGCGGCGGAGGAGTTGAAGAGGTTACGCTGCGCGTTCATAGACGCAACGTTCGTGTTTACGCGAAGTCCCATACGATTCGAAAAATGCTTGGAGGTGTGCGAACAATGGTCGGCAAACCCGCGCGGGAAGTAGGTCTCGGGGTTCGACTCGTCTAAAGAAGGGGTCTGTACCGTTCGCGTGGCACAGGTTCATTAGGGAGCCGCGCCGAGGGCGCGTGCTTGCTGTTCTTTTCCATCGGGCGGAGAGGCGCTGGTCGCGGAACACGTGCGAGGAGCGGGGCTCGGCCAGTCCGTCAGCGCTGCGCGCGTCGGGGCCTTTCGATGGGTGCTGTGTTGTTAAGTTCGGACTTCGGGGCCTCGCCTTTAGCTCTCGTTGGTCGAGAATCTGAAGTTGAGGAAGGCTGGGTAACGGGGGACCGCCCAGAAAGACGGCCCCCCACTCAGCGAATCGGTCCCGAAGAACCTCTTCTTTTCAAGAGCGGCTGACGGATCAGCCTTGGAGGAGAGTGAGAGCGATCTGCGGCTGGACGTTCGCCTGCGTGAGGATGGTGGTGGCCGCCTGCTGCATGATGGAGTTGCGAGTCAGGTCGGCCGTTTCCTCAGCGACGTCCACGTCGCGGATACGGCTCTCGGATGCGGAAAGGTTCTCACGCTGCACTTGGATGCTTCGGAGCGCACTTTCCATGCGGTTCTGCTGGGCGCCGAGGACGCCCCGTGACTGGTTGACACTGTCGATCGCCGTGTCGATGTTCGACAGCGCGGCCTGGGCCGCACTGATGGTGAGAACATCGGTGCTGGTGATACCGAGGTTGTCCGTTGACGTGGCGTCGAGGGTGATGCCGATGACGTCGTTCGTGGCGCTGTCTTCGATGCCGACCTGGATCGGGATACCCGTGGAGGCCGAGCCATCGAGCAGGTTGATCCCGTTGAAGACGGTGGTGCTGGAGATCCGGTTGATCTCTTCCTTCAGCTGCCCGAATTCCGTGTTGAGAGTGGTCCGATCGCTGGCGGACAATGTGCCGTTCGCGGCCTGCATGGAGAGTTCCCGCAGGCGGTTGAGGATGCCGCTGACTTCGTTCAGCGCGCCCTCCGCGGTCTGTGCCAGGGAGACGCCGTCCATGGCGTTTCGTCCGGCGACGTTGTACGAACGGATTTGTGAGCGCATACGCTCGGAGATTGCGAGGCCGGCTGCGTCGTCGGCTGCAACGGCGATCCGCAGGCCAGAGGCCAGGCGGGCGTAGTTCCCTTGAAGGCGGCCAGTGGCCACATTCAAGTTCCGCTGCGCGGTGAGCGAAGCGATGTTGGTATTGACGCGGAGTCCCATGTCGTGGAGAGGGTGAGGTTGGTTTCTGGTTCGATTGGCTGAGTACGCTGATGGCGGCTTCGAAGAACGAAACTGCCGGCGCAATGGGTTCTCGGTGGCGGCTCAGATCGGTAAAGCGCTCGGAGCGCATTTCTGACCGCCGCGGGGAGCCAACGGCTCTCCTGGGGCCGCGAAGTGGGACTCTCGGAAATCGTTTCCGGCTGCAATCACCGAGTTCTTGGCCGCCCGATATCCACGCCCCCCGCCCAAGTCCCGGCACACGGCGGTGGAATCGCGCCCCTGCGAGGCTCTACAGTCCCCGTCCCGTGGCCCACATCCTCATCGCAGACGACGACGCCGGCATTCGCGCTGGGCTTGTGGCTATATGCATGGCCGGTGGGCACCGCACGTCCGAGGCGGGCACGGGTGCCGAAACCTTGCGCCGGGCCCAGTCCGAGGGGCCCGACCTGGTCCTCCTGGACCTGCGGATGCCGGAGGGCGATGGGCTCTCCATTCTTCCGGGGTTAGCCGCCATGGAGGACGCCCCCGCGGTCGTCATCCTCTCGGGATTCGCTGACGTTCGCACCGCTGTCCAGGCCATGCGCCTCGGAGCCGCCACGGTGCTCGAGAAGCCCGTCGACCCGCCTGGGCTGCGCGAGGTCCTCGATCGGGTCCTCTCCGGGCGGAGCATCAAGGACGAGCGGGATCGACTCAGGGAGGAGGTCGCCCAGCTCCGGGCGGGGCCCATCGTCGGCCAATCCCCCGCGATCGAGCGCGTCCTCGAGCACATCGAGAAGGTGGCTGCCACGCCACGGTCCACGGCCCTCATCACGGGGGAATCCGGCGTGGGCAAGGAGCTCGTAGCCCGGGCCGTGCACGACCTGAGCGCCCGGAGCGCGGGCCCCTTTGTGCCCCTGAACTGCGCGGCCCTGGCCGAGGGGCTCCTGGAAGCGGAGCTATTTGGATACGAACCCGGCGCGTTCACCGGAGGCGACCCCAAGGGCCGCGACGGCCTGATCGCGGCCGCCAAGGGTGGAACGTTGTTCCTGGACGAGCTGGGCGAACTTGACCTCGGCCTCCAGGCAAAGCTCCTGCGGGTCCTTCAGGAGAAGACCTATCGCCGGGTCGGAGGCACCCTCGACCTGACCATGGACGCCCGGATCGTGGCGTCCACGAACCGCGACCTGATGGAGATGGTCGAGGCCGGAACGTTCCGGGAAGACCTCTTCTATAGGCTCAACGTGTTTTCCATCGTGGTGCCCCCCCTGCGGGAGCGCCCCGGGGACGTCGCAGCCCTCGCCACGCACTTCCTGGCTCAGTTCACGGAGGAGCTCGGAAGGCCCTACACGGGCCTGAGCGATGGCGCCCTCGCGTTGCTCCAGGGGCACTCCTGGCCGGGCAACGTCCGCGAGCTGCGAAACGTCATCGAGCGGGCGGCGATCATGACGCCCGGTGGGGAGGTGCCCGCGTCCGCGGTGGTCCTCGGCACGCGGCCGGGGCCCGCTGGGGCCGAGCCCAATGGCGATAGTGGGCCCTGGACCGCGGACAGCCTCGAGGAAGCGGAGCTGTCCATTGAACGGATGGAAGCCGCCCTCATCCGCCGCGCCCTCGATGTGACCAAGGGCAACAAGGGCCGCGCCGCCCGCGCCCTTGGGATCCATCGCTCGACTCTCTACAAGAAACTCGAGACGTACGGAATCGAGTGATTCGGCGTGGGGCGGCAGGGATTAGCCCGGTGCCGCTCCGCAAGTGTCGTGGATACCGACAGCCCGATCCGGCCCCTTGGGGTGCTGGGGAGAGGCGTGTCGTAGAACCCGACAGATTGGCGCAAAAGACGCCACGGACGGGGCCCTGGCCAGGACCCGGCGATCGGTTCCGTATCCGGAAAAACGTTCCGGAAAACACCGCTCAGGCCATCAAGGGAATCCCGGGGGGCGGTCGATGCACCGCTTGGCAGCGGCATTGCGACGTGCCGAAGCGAACCCCATTCCCATGCAACGCACCACCCTGAACCGAGCGGAAGGCTCTGATCCACGCGCTCCCACCCCGAGCGCCGACCAGGCCGCCGTGATGCTCATCACGGAGCGCGCCCTCAAAGGGCCGCTCGGGGCGCTGCGCATCGCCATCGAAGGAGCCCGCGGCAACGCCGAGGAGCTCCCGCCGGCCTTCCTCGACCGCGCCCTCGACGCCGTCAACGAGATCGACCACGCCGCAGCGGACTTCATGGCGTGGGCCCACCCCCGCCCCCTGCGGCCCGTGGCGTGCGGCGTGACCGAGCTCATCTCGAGCCTCCGCCAAACCCTCGACGCGGACACCGAAGCCCGCTGCCACTTCGTGGTGGACAGCGCCTGGGCCACGATGTCACTGGACGGCCGACTGCTCGTCACCGCCCTCGAGCGCTCGATCCGCCGCCGGCTGGATCCAGCGCGCTGCCCGGTCATCCCCGAGCTGATGATCCACGCCCACGAGGAAGACGGCTGGACCACCATCAGCCTGATCGACACGGACGTTGACAGCGAACTGGACATCGCCAGGGAGGCTGCGTCCAGCAACGCCGAAGCCCTTGCCGACGCGCTCTTGACCCGCGACTGCGAACGCCTCGGCGGACGCGTCTCCATCCACGAGACCGGCGGTCACCGCTGCGTGGTCGTGGTGCTCCCGTCCAACAGCCAGAGCCCAGTCACAGGCGAGGAGGCCTCCGCATGAGTCCCCGTCACGCAGCCCAAGGAGCCCCGCGGGACATCCTGTTCGCCATGGCGGACAGTGATGTTGCGAACGGCCTCGTCCGCATCGCGGAATCCCGTGACCACGCAGGCCTGGTCGCGACGAGCCTCGTGGACGCCCTGCTCCACGCATCCGTAGACGTGATCGTCGCGGAGTTTGGCTCGGCCTGCGACCCAAGCCTGGATGGACTCGAGGTGCTCGAGTCCCTGCGCGCCATCGGCCACAACCCCGCGTGCATCCTGATCGACTCGGAAGCCAACGACCGCGACTACACCAGGGCCTTGTCCCTCGGTGTCGATGCGATCCTCGAGCGCCCGATCCACCCTGAAACGCTCATCCACGCCGTCGAGCAAGCCCGCGAGCAAGGTTCCGAAATGGAAACCGAGTTCGCCGAGCTAAGCCTGTTCGTGGACCCCGACCCCGCCGCCGGCGAGAACGCCGCCCGCGAAATCCTCGGCTGGTGCCTGCGCTGTGAGATCACCCCCGCCACGCGGGCTCGCATCGGCAGCGCCATCGCAGAGGTTGTCCAGAACGCCGCCCGCCATGGGGACACGGGCATCGACATCGACTGCGAGATGCGGTTCGACGAACTGCACGTCACCGTGCGCGACACGGGCTGCGGGTTCGACGCAGCCTCGTTCTTCGCGTCCCCGTCGTTCAGCTGCTCCACGGGCCTCGGCCGCGCCCACGCGCTCTGCGACCACATGAAGGTCGTGAGCGAAGGCGGCCGCGGCACGGAGGTCGCCATGCGCTTCCGCGTCAGCTCCGTCGAGTTCGACGACGAAGAGCGCATCGACCTCTCCGACCTGGACTTCTTTGTCCCGGCCACGTCCAAGGAGCTGCTCTCGACCCTCTCGGACCAGCCCGACGCCCCCATCATCCTGTCCCCGGCCCTGGCCGTTGTGGTTGGCAGGCTCCTCATGGGCCCCGGCCGTAGCCGCCTGCTGGAGAGCGCCCTTCGTTCCTAATCGCCATGTCTGACGAGAACGAAAACCAGAGCCCCTACGAGGGAGAACGGGACGACCTGTTCAGCTTCCCCGAGGTTGACGGCCTCGAGGAATTCGGGCTCGTGCCTGAGACCAAAGCTGGAGTCACCCTCGAAGACAACGCTGCCGTGAGCCCCGCCGCAGCGGAGCCCGAGGCGGAAATCGAAGTGGCGACGGCCAAGCCCAACCCGCCCGTTCCCGAAGGCCTATCCGATCTGGACGAAGACCTCTTTGGCTTCGACGAGATCTTCTCCCTCGATGACGACCCTTTCTCTGTCTCTTATACACATCTCCGAGCCCACGAGACTAGGCATGATCTCGT
>CAJXRJ010000221.1 GCA_913058555.1 uncultured bacterium | reverse complement strand
AGAAGTCCTTCGCCCTACGGCAATGGAGAACGAGCCGTCGAGCAGGAGTGGAGTCGATTGGTGCCGGCTGCCTGATTAGCACTTGGCCAAGGACGTGATGGAACCCAGGAAGGGGAGCCAGGGTGCGATTCAGGGCGCAGCTACGTGACGCGCTGCTTCGCCACGGACACGGCGGACCAGCTGAGCTCCGTGTCCGGTGGGAATCCCATGGGCGGCACCGTACGCTCGCGGAGGCCTGGCGATTCGCCTGGATTTCATGTCACGCGCCCTGGCTTGGTGCCACTCATGGGCTGCCCTAGCCAGGAGCGGACCCTTCCCATGACCCAGAACCAGCAGCCAAATCCCATCCACGGAGAACTCTCCCGCTTGCTCGCCGACCGTCGCTGGGTCGTAGGGGTGTGCCGAAAGCTCCTCCATAGCGCCGCGGACGTCGACGATCTCGCCCAGGAGACGGCCAACCGTGCGCTGCAGGCGGAGGCCATGGGCGACGGGGCGATGGGGCGAGGCGTCGACGGCCGGGGGCGCGCCAGGCGCGGGCGGGCATGGCTGGCCCAGACGGCCCGGCGCATCGCCTCGGAGACGCGACGCTCGAATCGCCATCGCCGGGACCGGGAGGTTCGCCATGGAGAGAACGAGAGGAGCGCGGGTTCTGCCGTGGATCCGGCGGAGGCGTTGGCGCGGGCCGAGTTTCGCGAGCGTGTGGCCCGTGCGGTCTTGGAGCTTCCCGCGGCGGAGCGCGAGGCGGTGGTGCTGCGATTCTACGAGGGACTCGATTACTCGGATATGGGGGAGTCCACCGGCGCGCGGCCGGAGGCCCTGCGTCAGCGCGTGTCCCGCGGTCTCAGCAGGATCAAGGAGCGGCTTGGATCGGAGGACCGCGGGAGCGGTACGTCCTGGCGGGCACTGGCGCTCGGCTTGGTGGGCGAATCTCCTGTGATGAACATCGGGGTGAAGGCGGGGGCCGGGAAGCTGACGGCGGCCGCGGCTTGGCTCCTGTGCGCGGGGGCGCTCGCCGTGCTGAGTGCTGTGTTTTGGGCCGTTCGAACGGGGACGCCCGGGCCCATGGTGGGGAGCGCAGACGCGGAACCTCCCGGCGTTGAGAGCGGGGTGGAGCTCGCCGAGCTACCGGCTGCGGCGCCAGGGAATCGCGTGGAGGCGACCCCCGAGTTCGAGTCGGACGTGGCGACTGGATCCGCGCTTGAGGCGTCTTCAGTGGCGGTGCGCCTCGTGGACGAGACGACCGGGGCCCCCGCAGTGGCTCAGCGCTGGCACCTCCTGCGGACCGGGGACTTCGACCGTGGGGGGCAACCCATGCCGGGCTCGTTCTTCGGGGGGCCGTGCTATCCAAACCCGGCGCCCCTCATGTCGGGCGTCACGGGGGACGATGGGCTAGCCGTCTTCGGGCTGCCCGACGACGACCTCGTCCACCTCGTGACGGAGCGTTCGGAGCGCTTCGCGCGCGGCTCGTTTGCCGTGGAGATCGAGGACGGAGTGGCGCGGGATCCCGAGGTCGGTCTCTCGGCAGGGCATTCGCTCTTCGGGAAGGTCTTGGACGATCGGGGCGAGCCGTACCCCGGCGCGGTTCTCGTGGGAGCGACCTACGCCGGGGAGCCCGCCGTCTGGGCGACCTCAGATGGGCTCGGTGCGTACCGGGTCGAGCGACTGGCTAGCTTCCCAAGGAGCTTCAAGCGGGTGTACCAAGGGGGCGAAGCCACCGGTGAGCTTCGGTCTCGCAGTCAGCTCCCTTCCGAGCTGGAGCTCTGGCCGAGTCTCGAGGCCTTCCAAGCGGGACGTGCGAAGACGAAGAGCGTCTCCTATGGGTTTTCCGGCGGCGATCAGGAGCGGGATCTCACGCTGTGGCGTCCGAGGACAATCCGGGGGGTGGTCTTCGATGAGCGAAGGGAGCCGGTGGAAGGGGCCCGGGTCGGGTTGCGCATGGAGGGCCTGATGGGGGAGGGCCTGGGGGTCCAGGCGGGCATCCCTGGCATCCTTGGGTTCGCGAGCGCGTATCAGGAACGGAGCTGGGAGCTATCGGCTCCCACTGGACCTGACGGATCCTTCGAGATGACCCTGAAGCACAACGACTTGGAGACCGACGGGGCGAGCCGCAGGAAGCTGATTGCTGTCGCCACAGATGGGCGGATGGCCATCGAGGCTTGCGCGCCGCTTCCCTTCGGCGAGGTCAGGGACGGAGTGCGGCTCGAGCTTGGTGCTTCCCAGGCCATTCGCCTTTCCCTGACGGATCCCAGCGGCGACTTTCTTGCCCCCCCGGAGTCCGTCTCCCTCGCCCGCCTGGACCTCGGAGACGGAGACTACGCCACGACCCAGCAGGTCAGTCTGGCCTCCGCGGGCGACCGCGCCGAGCTTGCGCTCTGGCGCGATCGACTGCCGCGGGCCGCGGGCGGGACGTCAGGCGGTGCCCTGCTCATCGCCGGGTATGAGCCCGTCCTGCTGGATCTGACGGACGCACCGTCGGAGCTGGAGCAAACGCTTGAGCGTCGACCCTGCGTTCCGGTGACGGTGGACGTTTCGGGGACCGGCGCCCCGCTCGTGGAGAAGCTGACGCTCCGGATTCTCTACGTGCCCGAGGGCCATGCTCCCCCCGCGGCCGCCGCGTTCGAGGAGATCGATGGGTGGTGGCTGCGGGGCGATTCCCGCGCAGGCGTGGGGCCCGGCGAGACGGTCGAGCTGCTGGCGCGACCGGGGGAGACGGGCTACCTGCAGGTGACGCTGCACTGCGTCTACGGGGCCCAAGAGTTCGATGCTCCCATCACCGAAATCGGCGGGTCAGACCCCGAATACCGGGTCGAGATCGCAGCCCCGGACTGGGGCTTCGCGGGCGCCGGCGGCCAAGGCGAGCACCCCCTGAGGCACAGCCGCAACGGCGTGCTCTTGGTGGACGTCGTGGACCAGGTCACCGGCGAACCGATCGTGCCATGGAGTTTCCATGCCACGTCCACGGGCCGGAACTTCATTGGGAGTGCGAAGTACCGCCCGCGACGCCGATTCGGCGCGTTCCCCGGTCAGGCGTCGCTGCGTTTCGAGGCGCGCGGCTACGAGCCCCTCGAGCTCGGACCGATTCAGTTCGACGCGGGGGAGACGGTCGACCTGGGTCAGGTCTCGATGATCCGCCGTGACGCGCTGCGCGTGCGGCTCTATCGGCCCGATGGCCAGCCGGGGACGTACGGTCGCTCGGCCCGGGTCCCCGGGCAGGAACTCCAGGGCCTCGATCTCGACCCGGAAATCCGGACCGAGGTGGAGGTGTCCCCGGGGGGCGAGTTCCTCCTCGATCACGCGCTCGCGGGCGCCCGGCGGGTGCTCCTGAGCGAGCGGAAGTGGGACCCATGGTCCGCGTGCCAGGTCCTCGTATTGGAAGCCGGCGACGGCGAAGGGCGCCGCGCCACCGTTCAGCCGTGGCAGCAGGTTCAATTCCGCCTGTCGGGGCTCTCGGGACCGGCCCTCTACGCCGCGGACCGTTTGCTTGTCACCGACACGGCTGGCCTTTGCCCGGTCGCCCTGACCTCTCCCGAGGCGAGCTCCACGACCCACGCGTTCCATAGGCTCAGCATGCCGCCGGGCCGGTGGGTGATCGCACCGGCGCCGGGCGGGTCAGTCACTTTTGATCCCCTGGAGTTCGAGGTCGCCCCCCAGGACGATCCCCAGCGACCGACGGTCATCGACATCGAGGCCCGGCCCGCCGGCTGACATCGGCGGGTTCTCGCGGCACTGCCGCGGCTCGGTAGCACCGCTCCGGAAGGGCCGTCGCTACCCTCATGGGACCGCCAGCGGGGGGACCGCGCGCGATGAGCCCAATGAACCCACCGGACAAAACAGGCGCCTTCGAGCCCAACCTCGGGGCCTACTTTGAGCGGATCGGCGACCGCGGGCCGCGGGACGCAACGCTGGCCACGCTGAACCGAATCGTGGAAGCCCATGTGCGCACGATTCCGTTCGAGAACGTGGACGTGCTGATGGGGGTGAGGATCTCGGTGGACCCAGCGGCGGTCGAGCAGAAGCTCATTCTCGGGGGCCGCGGCGGATACTGCTTCGAGCAGAACACGTACCTGCGCGAGGTCCTGGTGGCCCTGGGATTTCAGGTTCAGGCGATGAGCGCGCGCGTTCGGTTCCAGAAGCCGACCGACGTCGTGCCTTCGCGGACCCATATCTTCCTCCGCGTGGAGCTCGATGGCGTCTCCTGGCTCGTGGATGTCGGGGTGGGGAGCCTCTCCTTGACCTCGGCGATTCGGCTAGAGCTAGATGCGCCCCAGAAAACGCCCCACGATACCCGCCGCATCGTGGCCTCTGGCGCCTGGACAGGGCTGGAGCAGCGCGCACCCGATGCGGTGCTCTTCCACCAGGTCCGTCTGGGCCACACGTGGGAGACCGTCGCGGACTTCACGCTGGAGGAGATGCACCCCATCGACATCGAACTTGGCAACTGGTACACGAGCATGCATCCGGGCTCCCACTTCCGGACCCGGCTCAACGCGGCCCGCTCGAACCATGACGGCCGGCTATCTCTGCAAGGCCGCGCGTTCAAGAGCCGGCGCCGTGATGGGACCGCTACCACGACGGAACTCAGCTCCAGCCATGAGGTCCTGGACTGCCTCCGCGAGCAGTTCGGGCTCCAGCTCCCAGAGGGGGCGCTCAGCGCACTTTAGATCAGCCATCGCCCCTCACCGGGCCCGCCCCTGGAACCCTGCGTCGTCCAGCCGCTTCGAACCCCGGGGTTTAGCGATCGCGCCGTGCTCGAAACGTCCCCTGCGTCCCGTCCGCAACGGCGACGACCCACTTGAAGTCGGCTCTAGGACGATTCACAGCCTCGGCCGTGTACGTGAGGCGCAGACCGGGCGCAATCCACGGGGGCGGCACACCACCTCGCGGCCGGGGGATTGGACGTAAAGGCACCACATCTCCTCGCGGCCTCCCCTGCGGCCCGAAGTGGAGTTCCATGGTCCTGACCCGGCGAGCGCGCAGCCATTCACCGGAGTGTGTAGGCGCGCGACTTCGAGTTCTGAGGCGGGCGCAGAGGGTCACAGAGCCCCAGGGTTGTGTCCGCCTTGGGTGCACCTTGTCGCACGCGACGGTGCCCACGGGCATGGGGGGCCGACTTCGCCGTGAACTCCGGGGCGAAGCTGCGTTCTCGACGAGCCGCCCCAAGCAGACGCTTGCTTGGGACAGCGCCGATATGGGCGTTCGGGAACTCCATCGGACTGAGGCTTGTCGAGGTCAGATGCCTGCATCAGACGGCTCAATCCGCGAGTCCGGAAAGCGTTGAGTACCAGCAAACCATTCATCGAACACTGATCTATGGATTCGGGGAGCCACCAGACAAATGCCGGTGGCTTGGCGCGATCGGCATCTTTGCGGTTCCCTACCTCTGGTATCAGCTGTATTCGGTCGCGCACGACCTCGCGATCCCTATCTCGGTCGCCAACCTGCTCATTGTGGTCAGTGGGTTCGGAGCGCTGCTGCTCTTTCTGGTGTGCATCTTTAGCCTCGGGAGCACGGAACAGGTCCAAGGTGACTTCGAAGAATGGGTACCCATCTCCGTAAGTGTCGGTGGGGGCGTGCCCTTTGCCTGGCGTGGTCAGTCGGGGCCCTGCACGGGGAGAATCCGCCCCAAGCCACCGTGCCGGAACGGCTAGGGAAAGGGCGAACCCAAAGTGAGGGGCCAAGTCGGAACAGGTCCTTCTGGACTACGACGAGCGCACCGTGACCTGGGAATGACACAGCCTGGGGGCTGTGCGGCGACGCGTGCTCCCGATGGGCGAAGGCGGGCATCTCGTGCTCGACGATCAAGAGGCCGTGCCCGAGTTGTCGGTCCCCCGGAGTTGGACCATCCGCTGTCAGCACAGTCGGCGCAGCATGAAGTTCGAGGAGTATGACGACAAAGACGAGGCCATGGCCGTCCCCGAGTGCCTAGCCGAACACATGGAAGTTCCTGCGATGAACACGCGCGGCCGGATCCTGCAGTGACACCGCTCTGGTGCTGCGCGCCCCACGAACACCCGGCCTCTGCCATCAGTTCATCTTCCCTTTGGCGCCGCGGCATCTGAGTGCCACCCCAGGTGACTGACGCGGGGAGCGAGATTCGTTTGCAAAGTACGCCGACGGCGGCCGGAGGCGCGGGGAGCCATGGTTGGCGGAAGTGGCTACGAATCAGTACCGGCTAACGAACTAAGGGGTTGACGGCGGGCGAGGTTGCAGCTACAACTTGGGCATGCGCAATGCGAACCAGCCCGGCGGACCCAGCGATGACGCCAGGGAGATTGCGGCCGAGTGCGTGGGGGCGCGGCTGCGCATGCTGAACCGAGCCGTCACACGGATGTACGACGAGCAGTTGCGCTCCTACGGCATCAAGTTCTCACAGATGAACATCCTCACGGTCGTGGGCGTGCGCGGCCCGGTTCAGTCAGGCGAGGTCGCGCGCATTCTCTCGCTAGAGAAGTCGACGGTCAGTCGAAACCTCGCGATCTTGGAGACCAACGGATGGGTCGAGAGCGAGGCTGGCGACGCGGGAAACACGAGACTGATAAGCGCGACGGCCTCCGGTCGCGAACTTCTCACGCGCGCGAAAGCCGGTTGGCAGATCGCGCAGGATCAGGTGACTGCTTTGCTCGGGGAGCGCACCGCCAAGGCGCTCCGGCGTGCCGCCGATCAGCTGGGCAAGGGCGGTCACGTGTGAGACTTCGTCCATCCTCTTTTTTGTCCCTCAAGTTGCATATACATCTTAGGCCGAGAAGGCATACACCATGAAACCCACGATTCTCGTTACCTCCGCGGCCGGCCATACCGGCGCGGCTGTCGTTGAAAAGCTCCGAGAACAGGACCATTCGGTTCGCGCGCTTGTCCGGCGCCGTGACGCGCGCTCCGAGCGACTGCAGCGGCTAGGGGCCGAAGTGATTGTCGGTAACCTGTACGACTGGCGCGACCTTCGAGGCGCACTGTCAGGGGTGGAGCGCGCGTATCACTGCGCCCCGTTCGCCCCGTACATGCTCCACGGTTCGATGCTGTTTGCGCTCGCGGCAGAGGCAGCGCAGCTGGAGGTGGTGGTCTGGATGTCGGCGTGGAATCCCCATGCGGTGCATCCGGCGATCCACCAACGCGAGCACTGGCTCGCGAACAACCTGCATGGCTGGATGCCCACCGTCCGCTCGATCCACGTCAATCCGGGGCTCTTCGCGTTCACTTACTTCTTCGGGCTTCAGGCGGCGGTGCACTTTGGTGAGTTGATGCTTCCCTATGGCGAGGGGGAGAACGCGCCGCCGTCGAACGAGGACATAGCCGCGGTCGTCGCCGCTTTGCTCGCGGACCCCGAGCCGCACATCGGGAGGAAGTATCGCCCTACCGGGCCGCGGCTGATCACAGGCCACGACGCGGCCGAGATCCTCGGGCGAGTGCTCGGCCGGCGGGTGCGCTACCGCGATGTCTCGACGCGGATGTTCGTGAAGGCAGGACTGGCGCTGGGCCTCAGTCGCTTCGAAGTCTCGCAAATTCGCTACTACGCGGAAGAGCTGCGCGGCGGCACCTACGCCATCGGGGCACCGTCGGATCACGTCGAGGTCGTGACCGGCAGGCCGCCAGAGGACTTCGAGGCCACGGCGCGGCGCTACGTCGCTCAGCCCGACCTCGTCATGCAGGGACTGCGCGTCGGCACCAAGCTGGATGCTGTGCGACAGATGATCAGGACGGTGCGGACCCGGGTCCCCGACCTGGACGCTTGGGTAGAAGAGAGTGGGCACCCATCGATTGGGGCTCCGCAGCTCGCCCACGAGAACCCCGACTGGCGCGAGGTGGCCCACCAGCGCCGCCTCCTACTACCAGACAGGGCACCCACGGGCCAGGCGCTCACCCTCTGAACCCTCGGAAGGACACGTCATGGATACCCAGGCAATCTTCAGTCTGCAGTTCGCCCTGAGCCTCGTGGCGTGGGGCGTTGTGGTCTCGTTCCCCATGGGCACCTTGATGGTGGGCAGGGAGCGCCACGAAGCGCTTCTCTGGTGAGCCTGCCGCACGTGTTTCGACACGTCGGCATGGTGTTTCTCGTTCCCGGGGTCGTTGCCGAGCCTCTGCCCACCGAGTTCTCGGGGCCGGCCGCCGGCGGCGACCTCCTCGCGCATCTCCTCCGTGGGGTCGAAGAGCAGCCAAGCAGCGATTCCGGTTCAGACTCGTGGAGTTCCTAAGCCACCGAGTCCCGCCGTTGGGCTCGCGCGGTATTGCCAGGGAATAGTCAGAGCCGGCATGGTTCTCGAAGTCGCTTCAGGAAGTCTCGTCCTGTACGAAGGCTGGGAGAAGAACGCTCGCCGGTCAGTACACCGGCCTCCAACACGGCGATCGGGTGGGCCCCGAAGCCGACGGTGGAGGGGAAGGGTTCCAAGGTGACTTCGAAGAATGGGCACGCATCCCCGTAAGTGTCGGTGGGGCCTGCCCTTTGCCTGGCGTGGTCAGTCGAGGCCCTGCACGGGGAGGATCCGCCCCAAGCCACCGTGCTGGAACGGCTTTGGAAAGGGCGAACCCAAAGTTAGGGGCCAAGTCGGAGCCCTGTGCATCGGCGGCTCCCCAGGCCGATTCCAATCGCTCGTGCCATCGGTGCTGGAGGGGGTCATGCCGCAGCAGCTCTCAATGGAGACGCTGCCGAACGCCAACGGGTTCGTGTCCACCCCTCCTGGGCAGCGCTGGCATTTCCAGGCCTGGCACATTGACACAGTGAGCGGCCTCGCCACATCCAACGTTAGGGGCACCATGTCCATCGTCTTCGAGTGATGGGAGTGATTAGGAGGCCCGGGCCGCGGTTGTTTCCGCAAGCGGTGCGGCTCTCACCTGTCAGCTTGGAGAGCAGTTCAGTCTCGACGCCCAAGGGATCCAGCGGCATCAGAGCCGAACCGAAGGAGGGTGTGCCACAGGTACTTCAGCTGTTGAGCATCCGAGGCCGGGTCATCGCCGCCTGGCTTGATCTCAGACGAGGCAACTGATCGTGCGGCTTCTCCGATGGCGTGGGCATCAACCTTGCCGTCAAGCCGAGCGACGCTCTTGGCCAGCTCGGGCATGATCGGTCCTCTGAAGTCGTCGGGCACTTCATCGACGGCGAGCTCTGAGCCAGCGTGCCATTCAATCGCCATGTCGGACGAGCTCGCTAGTGCCTCGAGCGCTTCGTGCACGTGTGTTCCCCTGAACGATGGGTCGAGCACGGCGATCGCGACGTCGCAGCGTAGATCGATCCCGCCGTGAACCTGCGTCTCGACGTAGTTGTCGAGGTCGCGCCTGGGCGCTTGGGCAGCGACCGGGCCCTCGAGAAGCTGGCGCAGCGTCGCTGCGTTCCCGGGCGTGCCGAGCACGTCGCCCTCGCGCGCCCGCTCGGCCATGCCAGCGATCACACACCAAGGCGCATCGAAGGTGCCCATGTCCACCGGCCCGGCATGGCTATCGCCGAGGCACATGGTGGTCCGCTCCCTGACTCGGTCGCGGAGAACCAGAAAACACGACCCGAATCGGGGCGACCCTCCGTGTGGATCACGGTGGAGATCCCAGGCCCCATAGATGGGGAAATCGGTGACCTCAGGGTTAGCATCAGCGTAGGCGTCGCCAAACAGCTCGTGTTCCCAGCGCTGCCGATCTCCGCCTGGGACCGCCGAACGACTTCCGCTTGAGATGCCCGTCCTCCACTGGCTGAGGTAGCGGCCCGTCTTGGCCAAGCCGGCGGCCACGGTCAGTCCGGACTGAGCGATGCGGTCGGGGTGGAAGTTGACGGTGAGGCGACCGGCTGATTTCGAAGCCGTGACGTGCATTGCGTGGCCCGAGGTGAACCCTGCCCGTTCCAGTCGCTGCAGCGCCTCTGGCTGGCGGCGGATCGCCGCGGCACGGACGACTCTGACTGCATCACTCGCCGGCGCCATTCTCCGATTGAAGCATGGGCGCTCGCTAGGTGTGACGGGTTTTTGGGGGACAAGAGACCCAAGCCGCGGGTTCTTGGTTGGGTTGGCTCAAGGGGGGATTGAGGGTCGTTGGGAGCGGCTTCGACGCGCATGGGTCGTCGGAATCGACCAGTCCGGACTCTGTCTCTTATACACATCTGACGCTGCCGACGATATGCAGTGTGTAGAT
>CAJXRJ010000220.1 GCA_913058555.1 uncultured bacterium | reverse complement strand
CGAGATCATGCCTAGTCTCGTGGGCTCGGAGATGTGTATAAGAGACAGGAAAGGTGCCGAGCCTCCGCGTCAGGATCTTGGATATCCAGGGCGTGGAGGGTGCCTTCGATTCGGTGCTCGACGTCGTGGCCGCCCCGGGTCTCAAGCTCCCGTTCCAGGCGATCGAGTCGGGCGAGGAGCTTCTCGAGCTCTTTGCCGTCGGCGCCGGTGGCCATCTTCTCGTGCACGGTGGCGATGCCCGCCAAGGTCTCCTCACGGCCCTCAAGCCCTGAGCGAACCACCTCCCGAATGCGCACGCTTGGGTCGAGCTGGGGGTCCTGCTCGAGGTAGCCCACCCGATGACCCTTCTTCACGGTCACGGTGCCCTCGTCCGGTGGCTCGACCCCGGCCAGGATCTTCAGGAGCGAGGACTTCCCGCAGCCGTTCCGACCCACGAGGCCGACCCGCTCGCCTTCGCCGAGCTCAAAATCGGCGCCTTGGAATAGGGTGCGGTCATTGAAGCCCTTGGTCCCGCCCTCAAGTCGAATCAACGTCATGGCGGGGAGGGTACGCCCCAGGCGCCACCAAGGGCACCCTTGGGGACTCAGCCGTGCAGAATCTTGGAAACGTCTGTAACGACCAGGTGTCTCGCCGCTATTCATCCACAGAGATGAGGGAACTCTGCTCGCGAGTCCCCAAATCACTGGAATTCGCCTCTGCAAGGGGCGTCTACCCTTCGACGGGGGCGCGCTCGCCCGCTCCCGCCGTCATCCAACTCTTGTGCGCAGCCGGAATCGCAGCGTGCCCCATGCACGCAGCGATTTCGCATCCAGCTGGCTCTTCTGTCTGGCTTTTCTGGCTGGCTCTTCTGGCTTGGTCTTTTGACCGACCTCTCTGACTGGCTCTTCGACCGTTTCTCTGGCTCGCTCACGTGGCGGCGCCAATTCCAACCTCGCAGTGTGTCGCCAGCTCGCGGCGGCTCACAACCCAGCGAGGGCAAGGCCAACTCGCAGGTCTTGCTCTGCAACGCTGGCCCCTTGCGCCCGGGAGAGCGCGCTGGGCTGGTCAACCCGAACCGAGCGTCGTTCTCGCAGCGACGTTCGGTTCACTCGTGCCTGCCCCAGCCGCGACCGCTGATGTGGGCTCTGCCCGTGGCGCAGCCGCGCAGGGGATGATCTTGGGGACGCCCGTCGGAGATGACCGGAGGGCCTGAGCCCAATGGGGCCGACACAGCCATCGGGAACAAAAGAAGCCCGGCCGGCGATCCTCTGGAACCCCCTCCGCGCCGTGGGGTGCGGAGTCTCGTTGGGATTCCAGTGGAAGGGGCCGGTTCGGGCGTCTTCGCTCTTCTGCTTTGTCTTTCGGAAAGGCGGCTTCGGTATTGCCTGCCTTACTTGATCTTCTTCTTGGGCGTCGGCTTCGGGGCAGGCTTCGGCTTCGGGGCCGCCTTGGGTGCTTCTCCGCTGATGCGCTTCCAGTTCTTGTTGGCGTTGGCCTTGAGCTTGGGGGCACCGCCCTTCTTGTTCCAGCT
The DNA here is from genome assembly GCA_913058555.1 of uncultured bacterium. Taxonomy (GTDB): domain Bacteria; phylum Planctomycetota; class UBA1135; order UBA1135; genus Saltatorellus. Next base: position 8,598 of record CAJXRJ010000220.1, on the reverse strand, counting down.
CTTACGGGTGTCGCCCCAGAAGCCGTCATAGAAGACGTAGAGCTGGCCGTCCTCAATCGTGAAGGACTTGGGATTGGCGCCCGTTTTGTCGCCCTTGCCATCGGACATCGCCCAGGCGCACCAGCCGCCGTAGGCCGGCTCGAAGCTGGAGGGAGCGGCCAAGAACGCCTTCTTGTTCTTCTCCGAGGCGAAGCGGTACAGCACACCGCGGTGGGCCGCAGTGATCGTCTTCGAGCCCTTCGTCGCCTTGCCGCCATAGGCCGGGAAGTAGGCCACCGGATCGTAGCCCTCCAATGCGAGCCCCTTTTTCCCCAGGTCGTAGTCACCGAGCGCCGGCCGCTTGGTGTCCTTCGCCTGGGTGAGGGGCGCCGAGCTGAGGGACGGAGGGAGGTCGGCCCCTCGGACTTGGGCTAGCGTGAGTGGCGCGGCGGAGAGGACCAGGGCGAGGGCCAGAGCGCTCTTCAGGATGGACAGGTTCATGGATCGAGCCCGGCGGATCGCGGGCAGTGTTCGGTGTTCTCGGATCAGGAATCGTCGTCGTGGGTGAGCGCTCAACCCCTCGGACAAGCATCGCTACGCAGCGCCCCGATGGCTGTGACAGGCTCCTGCGGCTCAGTCAGGGGAGGGGTCTTTGTTGGGATGCTGAAAAAGCAGCACGTGGCGTGGCGGAGTTTTGTGGGGCGTGCTAGAAAATTAGCAGGGGCGGCGCGCGGTCGCTCTTCAGTGCCCTTGGCCCCGCCCGAGTCCCCCTTTCACCATGAGCCCCTCCGAACGATCGAGCTTCAGCCGCCGGGAGCGGCAGATCATGGATGTGATCTACGCCAACGGTGAAGCCACCGCGGCGGAAGTGAGGGAGTCGATCCCGAGTCCGCCTAGCTACTCAGCGGTTCGTGCGACCCTGCGCATCCTCGTGGACAAGGGCCATCTCGAGCACCGGCAGGAGGGGCCGCGCTATGTCTTCCGTCCGACGACGCCCGCGGGGGCGGCCCGCAGCGGCGCGCTCCATGAGTTGGTGCGCTCGTTCTTTGGCGGGTCCCGATCCCGCGCCCTGGCGGCGTTGCTCGATGAAACCGATGGGCCCCTCGACCCGGAAGAGGTCGAGCGGATGCGCGAGCTCATCGAGCACGCGCGGGAGGAGGGGCGGTAATGGGCGTCGAGTTCGCTGTCGAGGTTTCCCTTCGGGTGGCGCTCGTGTCTCTCCTGGGGTGCGCGGTCCTGCGTTGGGTACCTGGCCTGTCCGCAGCGGTCCGGCACCGGTGGTCCTTCGGGCTGTTGCTCGCGTCGACCATCCTCGTGCCGTTGGCGGCGCTCCTGCCGCGCGTCGATGTGCCGATCCTCGCGGCGGTCGAAGTGGGCGCTGCCTTGGATACGGTGCTGCCCGTTCCCGACGGTTCGTGGTCCATGACCGCTGGCACGCCCACGGTTGGCGCGGCCGCGGTGGGGCTGCCTCGCGCCGCTGCAACACCGGGGTCAGCGGCCGCTCCTTGGTGGGGATGGGCCTGGGCCGTGGGTACGGCGCTCCTCGTGATGCGAAGCGTGTATGGACAGCTAGCCGTCCATCGGCTCGCACGGAGGCTCCCCACGATTGAAGCCAAAGCATGGACGGCGCTCATCGACAGGCTCCGACTCCGCGTGGGCCTCAGGCGGCCCGTTCGTTTGATGGCGATGTCGGGTCCGATCTCCCCCGCGGCCTTCGGCATTCTGATCCCGACGGTGCTCTTACCCCAGCGAGCCGCCGGGTGGCGCGGCGAAGGCCTCGCGCAGGTTCTCTTGCACGAACTTGCGCACCTGCGGCGCCGTGATCCCCTCCAACGGTGGGTCGCGGAGATGTGCTGTGCCGCGTTTTGGTTCTTGCCGCCGGTTTGGATGTTGGAAAGGCGCATGCGCCACGAAAGCGAGCGTGCCTGCGACGACGCGGTGCTTGCCATGGGCACCAGCGCGTCGGGCTACGCGTCGGTTCTGCTGGGCTTGCGCCAACAGCTCCGCGTGGAGCGCACGCCCCTTCTGCCGCTCGCGTGTTTCGTGCAGGGCTCCGCGTTCGAGGATCGCTTGCGTGCCATCCTTGAAACGGATCGGCCGAGGGGGATCGACAGCGGTGTCGCCGGTGCGATCGGTGGTGTCGCCATTGGGCTGACTTTCGTGGCCATTTCGACCCTTCGTCCGGTGCCGGCTCTGGCGCCCGATGCTGCGCCCAACGCCGTGGCAGCAATGGCGACGGGCGCCGGGGACCAGCGGGTTGCCAGCGACGCGCCAGTGTCGGCCGATTCAGATCGCGAGGTGACCGGCATCATCGGTGGCGCGCCGAAGCGCAGGACACTGACCGCCCATGTGCGCCTCCTCACGCTCCACCTCCCTATGCCAAAAGCGGCGCCGCCGTCGGGCCTTGGCGCTGTGCCGACACTTGATGTGGCGGTGCCGTTGGGTGAGGAGGCAGCCGTACTCCCCTTGGGAACCGCGGAGCTTTGGGCGCGGGAGAGACACCAGGATCACCTGCGCGCGACCTACAACTTCGGCTTCGGCACACGCGACGACCGTGCGGCCACACGCAACAACTGGGATTTGCAGCTCAAGGGCCACAGGGCGCCGTATCAGTTTGACGTCACCATGGCCGGCAGTGACCGAAGCCGCATCGTGGACATGGGGCCAGTGCCACTGGAGTCCGTTGAGGTGCCTGTGTCGCTCTTTGCGGAGTGCCCTGACGAGCGAGTCAGCGTCCAAGCAGGACACGCCTACTTGATCCACACCGTGGATTCGCGTTCGGACTATTGGACACGCGTGCTCGTCATCGAGGTCACAGACGTCGGTGTCTGCCGACTCGAATGGGAACTGTTGCGGGACGATACGCCGCCGTCTGTCCGCCGCCACCCGTGAATCTGCGCGGAAAGCTGGGCTCCCTTCGCCATGGATCCCACGCCCCGCTGCGCCTTATTTCCAAGCCTTCCCAGGGAACGGCCTATGGCTTCCGCTGTGCACTCACCGTGCCGCGGGTGTGCCACTGGCCATCCCTGTGGGGACCCCATCCCTTTCGAACCGGAGTTCGATCATGTACTCAATTCTTCCCCTCCTCGCCGTGGCTGCCGCCCCCGCCCAAGAGGTTCTCCCGCGCAAAGCGCCCGCCGCGGTGCGGCGTGTCGTGGTCGCGGACGCGCCGACTGGCGTGCCATGGACCTCGGGGCGGTCGGCCGGCCTGACGCAGCCTTTCGTGTACGCCAACCGCTGTTCGCCGAGTGCTTGGTATCCACAATGCGGACTGGAGACCTTCTATGACACCGGTCGCCTTCCTTCCGAGGGCAGCCAGCCGATCGTGGGGGGCGCCGCTTCCTATCGCATCGAGGGTCTTGAGTTCGGCTACGTCACGTCGGAGACGGACCCGGCCCTCGGGGGCAGCGGCCCAAGCGTCGAACTGCGCTTCTGGAGCGTCGGCTCCCCATGCGCAAGCCCAGACGCCCTGGGTGCGCCGGACAAGGTGCTCGTCCTCACCGGCCTACCGGGGACGGACACCCCCGGCTCCAGCCAGACGATCCTCGCTGAGGTGGACCTCACTGCGCTGGCCGAGGACTTCGTCTTGCTCGCCGACGGCGATGGTGCCTACGACCACGACCCGGACGCTGACCTCTTTGTCTGGTCGATCCGTTTCCTTGGGAAGGTGAATGGGCGAACCGGTCCTCTCTTTGCGGGCAATCCGGACCAGTGTCCGGAGGGGGCCAGCACCGCATGGTCGAGTTCCCCGGGGGAGGGGACCGGCATCGGCTCGAGAAACAACTTCTGGATCCAGTCGCCGATGTCTCCGTCTCCCTGTGGCCTGGTCCAAGGGTGCGTCACGTTCACGGGATTGCAGAACTCGTTTTACCTTGGCCTCCGCGCCGACCCCGTCGCCGCCCCTTCGCACCCCGGCTATCCGTTCTGCTTTGGAGTGGCCTGCCCATGTGCCAACGACGACCCCGACTTCGGCTGTGCCAATGTCAGCGGCCAAGGGGCGTTCCTCATGGGTGCTGGAAGCCCGAGCGTTTCAGCGGACGACCTGATCCTCACTTCGTTCGGCCTGCAGCCCCTTAGTTTCGCCCTGCTCTTCCATGGCGGCGGCGCCCCTCTTCCCATGGGGTTTGGCAACGCCCGACTTTGCGTCGGCTCCGGCGGCGGTGCCCTTGGCCTCTACCGATACGGCCCGCCCCGTGCCACCGGCCCACTCGGTGCCGTTTCTATCCAGAGCATCGCGTCCCTGAGCCAGTCCTTTGAAGTCGGAGGCCGCATCGATCCTGGCGAAACCTGGTACTTCCAAATCTGGTATCGCGACCCCGGCGCCTGCGGCCAAGGGTCGAACATGACCAATGCCTACGGGATCAGCTTCCTGCCGTAGACGCCCCACGCATGACGCGCAGCGTCGGGGCCTCCAGCGCTACCTACAGAACCGGACGCGGACGGCGTTGGTCGTGGTGGAGGTGCCGCCGTCGCGCAGCCAGAGCTGGAAGTTCCAGTCTTCGCCGGTGAAAGGGTCGAAGCCCAGGGGAGCGGCCGAGAGGGGCAGGCGGAGGGTGCCGTTGCCCGAGGCGTCGGTGTCGAGGAGCTGGGCGTTGAAGCGCAGGATCTGACCGGTGAAGCAGATGCTTGAAAGGCCCACGGGGAAGCGTCCTTGGTCGCGGGCGGCAAGGGCGAGGCCCACCGTTTGCGCCGGGGCCGCGGTCACGTTCAGGAAGAGGCGGTCGTCGAGGGGCGAGAAGCTGCCGGAGAGGCGCAGGCGGGCGGCGGTGCCGCCGGAGTGGGGTACGCCGTAGCAGTAGGGGACCTGGAGGTACCGGCAGTAGACGAACTGCAGTTCGTTGAGTGGCATCGCGCGGTCCGAGACTTGAATGCCGGCCACGGAACCCTGGAAGAAGCGGGTGTCGAAGGGCAGCGCGCCGGGGCCGGATGCGCCTCCCATTTCGCCTTCAGGTGAAAGGAAGGACCAGACACCGTCGGCGCCCGAGTCCGCGCCCGGCGCGGTGACGCGGCCGACTTCGAAGCCGTCCAGGATGCAGGTGAGGTCGCCGGTTTCGTCCCGGCGAATGGCGATGTGACGGAAGCGTGTGGCGACGTCATCGGGCAGGTCGAAGGCGACGGTTCCGCTGGTGGTGGACGTCGAGCCGCCGATGCGCACGAGGACGTCGTCGCGCCGGCCGGACTGGCCGTCATCGCCGATGACGCCCGCGTCGCCCACGGTGATCGAGAGTCCCGCCGCGGCGTCACCGACATCGAGGAGGGCGACGTCCGAAGCGGGATCGGATTCGGCCGCGCGGTACCAAAGGCCGACGGTGAAAGGCCCCATGGGATCCACGGAGGAGGCGCGCCAGGCCCACCGAATTTCTTCGGAGCCCACGTCGAGGGTCATGGCTTCGGCGGGTACGCCGGGGGGCCCAAGGCCGCTGGTGGCCGTGATCGTGATGTCCTGCACGGCGTCGGTGTCCTCCAGGAGAAGGGGCACATTGAGCAAGCCCGTGGAGCGCCAGGACTCACCGTCTACTGGGGCCGCCGAATGGCGCAGGCCCCCGCGCCAGCGTAGCTCGGTGCGGGAGGACAGGCCGGGCGAGCCGCCGTTGGCAGCGATGTCTGCGTTGATCGAGTTGACTTCGAGGGCTAGCTCCGCGGCGATGGTGGGCAGCTGGGCCGCCAGGTCCGTGGTTTCGCCGGGGTCATTGACCACGTCATAGAGCTCGCCGAGCCGGTACTTGTAGCGGCGACGGCGCACGGCCTGGAACTGGGGGCCGCTGGAGCTGTGGATGAAGCGGCCGGGGTGGAGATCGGTGGCGCTACGGAGGAGCTCGCTATGGTCCACTCCGTCGCGGGCAATGCCGCCCGGGAGAGTGGCTCCCCCCAAGGCAGCCAGCGTCGGCATCAGGTCGGTCACTGCGAACGGAACCGTTTCGTTCCGGCCCGCATCGATCTCGCCGACCCAGCGGGCGATCGCCGGGACACGCACGCCCCCTTCGAAGGAAGACCCCTTCCCGCCGCGCAGGATGCCGTTGGATCCGTTCTGGTAGGGATCGCCACCGGTACCGGCGCCGTTGTCGGACATGAAGAGAACGAGGGTGTTCTCGCTGAGGCCCAGGGCGCCGAGGCGGTCGAGGACTCGCCCCACCTGGAAGTCCAGCTCTTGGACGGCGTCTCCATAGTCTCGGCCATCCGCGCTGGTGCCCACGAAGCCGGGGGCCGCCACCGCTGGTTTGTGGGGGGCTACGTAGGAGGCCACGCAGAAGAAGGGAGCGTTTGCCGCGGCGGAACGCTCGATGAAGTCGATCGTGCGCTCCGTGGCGCGTTCGGTCTGGGTGACCGGGTCGGGCTCAAAGGTCGTCTGCCCCGAGACGTTGTCAAACTCGACGGTCGGGATGCCCGTGGGGCCCCACGGGAGGCCGGCGAACTCGTCGAAGCCTTGGGCGTCAGGTAGCTGCTCGGGGGCGTCGCCCAAGTGCCACTTCCCGAAGAGGGCCGTGCGGTAGCCTGCGGAATGCAGCGCTTCGGCCACGGTGTATTCGTCGGGGTTGAGCCCGGTTTCAGACCAGGGGCCGAGGGCCTGCGGCATGCGCACGCGCAGGGCGTAGCGCCCCGTCATCAGCGCCGCTCGGGTGGGCGTGCACACCGAGTGCGCATAGAAGGACTCAAAGCGCGCACCCTCGGCCGCCATTTGATCGAGCCGAGGCGTGGCAATGTTCTGGGAGCCGTAGCAGCCAAGGTCTCCGTAGCCGAGGTCGTCGGCGATCATCAGGATGATGTTGGGCGGCGGCGCTGCGGCGCGCGGCGCCGTGTTCCCATCATCGGAGCCGCCTCCGCCGCAGGCGCACAAGTGCGCCATCGTCGCGGCGACAACGGAGAGCCAACGGAGCGCAACAACGGGACGCGGAGCGCCCCGGCAGATTGAAAGGGCAATCACCATCACAGGAGAACTCTACTTGCCCTTTGGCGCTCCCGCCGCGCCCGAGGTGATCGATTCCCCAGTCCCAGTTAACGACAGGGTCATAGCGCCCGAAGACGAGACCACGTCGAGGGGCATTTCGCCGCCTTCGCCCGTTCGCAGGTTGTACTCGCCGGGCGGCACCGGATGAAATGTGAAGCGTCCCTCGGAGTCCACCGTGCTGATCGCGACGCTGCGCGTCAGGAAGACTTGCCTCGCCCGGCGCTCGCCCCCATCCCTCGGCACGAGGGCGAGGAAATGCCCCACTTTGGGAGCGCCGCCTGGCTTGGCAAGCCAGGTGCCGGTGATGGGGCACGGTGCGCCGGAGCGGCGAACTGCGATGGAAACCGCAGTGCCGGCTGGGGCGCTGGCGGCGGGCTTGGCCGCTTCAGCGCGGGCTCCAAGGTCGTCCACAAACGCGACGGTCGCCGACGTGCCGAGCAGGCCCACGACGTCGAGCTTTCCGTCCGCATCCGTGAGCCCTCGTACCAAGATGCCGTTGGACGAGTAGACCAAGAGCTCGCGGTGCGCCGCGGGCTTTCCGGTGGCGTCGGTGGCCGTGACGGAAGCCGTCCAAGGCCGGGCCCTACTCTGTCCATTCGGGGCGACGCCTTGACCCGGGGGCCCAACGGGCCCGGCATCGCCGACGTTGGGGTTGGGCATGACAACCTTTCCTACTTCTGGCCTGCCAACGTGGAGTCTGTGGGGGGCGCTCACGATGCCCGCTGCGATCATCGCGCCTTCCTTCGCGAGCTTCACCCAGCCAGCTTCAATCTCGGGCAGGCGCAGCTTGCCGCCCACATCTACGGCGAATGCGAGGTCGAGGGGCGCCGGTGCCACCACCCGGCCCTGGTTCTGTCCGCTCTGTCCGGGTTCGGCGCCAGGGATCCCGTTCCCATCGAACACCGTCGCCTCGGGCCGAACGAGGGGAATATCGGCCGCGCGCAGGAGGTGCTTGGGGAAGCGTGCGCCAAGCAGCATCTCCTCATTGAAGCCCGTGCCCAGGGCGACGGCCACGCGGCTCGGAAGACGCAGGGGGGACTTCTCGAACGGGAAGGTGCCGATGATCGTGCGGCCGTCGGGGGCCATTGCCTCCAGGACCTTAAACGGGATGGACTCGAAGGCGGCTTGGAGGGTTGTGACCGGGCCGTCCAGGAACTTCACCCGGAGGGTCGTGGAGGCCTCCGACGAAATGGAGACCAGGTGCGGTGCCGTGCGCTCGCCGAGCACCGGGGTGCCCAGCTTGCCCTCCTCTGCGAGGTACAGCGTGCCACGGCCCGCGGGCAGGCGCACCGATCCCTTTGGCCCGTCGAAGGCGACGCTCTCCCGGAGTTGGCGATGGCTGTAGAGCTCGGGGCGCTCGTCCACGAACGTCGCGTAGTAACGGGTTCCGGACTGCCCGCCGACGACTTCGATCTCGAGGGTGCCGGTTCGCTCCAAGACGACCGCGACCGTCCGTGACGTATCGAGCACCCGCGCCTTCTTGCCGTTCATGTCCTCGCCCAGGGACTCGTCGATCTCCCGTGCGGCATGCACGAAGGAGATGCCCCAAGCGGGGTCGCCCGATCGGAGCTCGAGGGGGGCCCGTCCCTCCGGGAAGGGGGCCCGGCCGTCCTCGCCAGTGATCACCTTCCGCGTGGGGTCGCCCGCGCCGAAGGTGCCCTGGATCTGTCTCT
>CAJXRJ010000219.1 GCA_913058555.1 uncultured bacterium | reverse complement strand
CCGAGGACGCCATCGACGTCGACAAGCTGATCGCCGAGTACAACCAGGGACGGACGACGCCGGTCACGTTCGACGAACAGGCCCGCGGGTGGATGGCCCTCGGTGCCCAGCCGGACGAGATCGAGCGGATCCTGTCAGGCGAGCTCTACGTCCCGACGGGCGATGCGTACCAGCTGGTCTTCTTCAAGGACGGCGTGCTGCAGGACCCTATTGTCTCCAACCCGGACACGGGCACGCCGCCGCAGGCCAGCAACGTGCCGCCGTTTGCGACGGAGATCGACGCGGCCAACCGTCCCGGTATCTGGGTCCCGGTTGCGGCCTCCAGGACGGCCAAGGAAGTGGACGCGATGTTCAACTTCATCATGTGGACGAACTACATCTTCACGGCGCTCATCGGCGTCCTGATGGTGGTCTTCTGCATCAAGTATCGCCGCCGTCCGGGTGTGCGCGCTGACCAGACCATCACGCACAACACGCCCCTGGAGATCTTCTGGAGCGTGGTGCCGACCATCCTCGTGGCGATCATGTTCTGGGGCGGGTACACCACCTTCCTCGACATGCGCACGTCCCCGCCGGACGCGATGCAGATCAACGTCAGCGCGCGCCAGTGGGGCTGGGACTTCAACTACCCCAACGGCGTCCAGACCGTGGGGGAGTTCCACGTTCCGGAGAACACGCCGATCGAAATGGTCATGTCCTCCACGGACGTGATTCACTCTTTCCACCTCCCGGCCTTCCGCCAGAAGTCCGACGTCCTACCGAACCGCTTCACCAAGGTGTGGTTCGAGTCCGGCGAGCCCGCGATCTACCGCGTGTACTGCTCGGAGTACTGCGGCAAGGACCACGGCAACATGTACGCCAAGCTCGTCGTGGAGTCCCGCGAGGACTACGAGGCATGGCTCAAGAAGGAGGGGGACTGGATGCGCGAGAAGAACGGCGACCTGAAGCCGCCTCTTGAGATCGGATTGCTGACCTACGAGCGCAAGGGCTGCAACGCCTGTCACTCCCTCGACGGAACCCACGGCACAGGACCGACCTTCGCCGGGCTCTGGGGCATCGAGCGCCGTTTCGACGCGGACGGAACCAGCACCGCCATAGTCGACGAGAACTACGTGCGTGAGTCGATCCTCGAGCCCTACGAGAAGCTCGTCTACCCCTACGGGCAGAACATGACGGTCTACAGTCCGAAGCTCGAGGACGAGATGATCACAGGCATCATCGAACTCCTGAAGAAGTACGAGGACGTGAAGCGCGACCCCGACGCCTGGGAGTAGCGAGAGCACCGAAACGAACAACCCCCGCGGGCTGGCCCATTGCCACCCGCGGCCCATTGCGGACGCCGAGCGCGCGGGATCAGCTCGGCCTGACCCCACGCCTTTTTCCAAACCTCCACTCCACTGGCCGGCATTTTCCAGCCCTGGAGCCGACACGAGACCCATGACTCAAGTCGACCTACCCGTCGCAGCGCCGAGCCGTCCGGTTCAGCACCTCGACAAGAACTACATCAACCACTCCAAGGGAATCCTCTCCTGGCTACTGACGCTCGATCACAAGCGGATCGGACTGATGTACCTGGTCGGTATCTCTTTGTCCTTCTTCCTGGGCGGCCTCTTCGCCGTTGCGATCCGCCTCGAGCTGTTCGCCCCCGGGATGCAGTTCATGAGCGCCGAGACCTACAACCAGGTCTTCACCCTTCACGGGGCGGTGATGGTGTTCCTCTTCATCATCCCTGGCATCCCGGCAGCCCTCGGAAACGTGGTGCTGCCCCTCATGCTGGGGGCGAAGGACGTGGCCTTCCCAAGGCTCAACCTGTGTAGTTTCTACCTGTGGATGGGCGGTGCCGGCTTCTTCGTCTGGACGCTCTTCACGTCGCAGCTGGACACCGGTTGGACTTTCTACACGCCGTATTCCACGAGCAACAACAACACCGCCGTCATCTCGGCCACGTTTGGCGTGTTCCTCCTGGGCTTCAGCTCGATCTTCACCGGACTGAACTTCCTGGTGACGATCCACAAGATGCGCCCGCCCGGCATGACCTGGCACAAACTGCCGCTCTTCCTGTGGGGTATGTACGGCACGGCGGTCATGCAGATCCTCGCGACGCCCGTGCTCGGTATTACTCTCCTGCTGCTCATCATGGAGAGCACCTTGGGTATCGGCATCTTCGACCCGAACAAGGGCGGCGACCCGGTTCTGTACCAGCACTTCTTCTGGTTCTACAGCCACCCGGCCGTGTACATCATGATCCTGCCAGCGATGGCGGTGGTGTCCGAGGTGATCGCGGCCTTCAGCCGCAAGCACATCTTCGGGTACCGGATGATCGCGTACTCGTCGGTGTCCATCGCGCTCCTGTCGTTCCTCGTCTGGGGCCACCACATGTTCGTGAGCTCCGAGTCGACCCTCGCGACGCTCATCTTCTCGGCGATCACATTCACCATCGCGATCCCCTCGGCGATCAAGGTGTTCAACTGGCTGGCGACGCTCTACAAGGGCTCGGTGGCACTGAACACCCCGATGCTCTACGCCTTGGGCTTCATCTGGCTGTTCACCATCGGGGGCCTCACGGGCCTTTTCCTGGCGGTGCTCTCCACGGACGTTGTGCTCCACGACACCTACTTCGTCGTGGCCCACTTCCACTACGTGATGGTGGGGGGCACGCTGTTCGCGTTCTTCGCCGGCCTGCATTACTGGTGGCCGAAGATGACGGGCAAGATGTACTCGGAGGTCAGCTCGCGCCTCGGTGCGATCATCGCCTTCGTCGGCTTCAACCTCGCGTTCTTCCCGCAGTTCATCATGGGCTCGCAGGGCATGCCGCGCCGGTACGCCGACTACAAGCCGGACTTCGAGATCTACCACCAGCTCTCGACCGTGGGCACCTTGACCCTCGGCGTTGGCCTGGCCATCGTGGCGTACTCCTTGATCCGCTCACTCTTCAGCGGCCCGAAAGCTCCGGCCAACCCCTGGGGCAGCGCGACGATCGAGTGGGAATGCCCCTCGCCGCCGCCGCACCACAACTTTGACCACCCGCCCGCGGCCACCGATCCATACGACATGGAACGCGTGGAGTGGGACGAAGAGGTCGGCGGCTTTGTGCCGGTTGTGGGCTACCGCCCGGCCGCGCATCACTGATGCCCGAATGAGGGGGAGCGGCGAGCCTTCGGCGCTTCCCCTTCACCAAAGCCCGGGACCACCTGAGGGTGGCGCCCGGACTGACGGTCCCTTCCTTACACCTTCACCAGCTCCACTGCTCTCTCCCCCAGGGATGAGCGGTCACTCCCCCTCCCTCGAACCGCGCCGGGAACCCTCCTTGCGCCGGAACGACGATCCCCCTCATGTCTGACGCCCACGGACACGGCGACAAGCCATTCCTCGCGCACCACTTCGAGGACGAAGACCACCAGTTCGATGCCGGCAAGCTCGGGATCTGGGCTTTCCTGGTCACCGAGGTGCTGTTCTTCTCGGGGCTCTTCTGCGCCTACGCGATCTACCGCTCGATGCACCCCGACGTGTTCCAGTTCGCGGCCAACGCGCTGGACACCAAGTGGGGGGCCATCAACACCGCGGTGCTGATCCTCTCGAGCCTCACGGCGGCCTGGGCCGTGCGCAACGCGCAGCTCGGTCAGAAGGGTCTGCTTTGCCTCAACCTCTTCGTCACGATCCTGTGCGCCTTCGGGTTCATGGGCATCAAGTACCAGGAGTACAGCCACAAGTTCCACTACGGCATCTATCCGGGTAAGGACAACTTCGCGCCCATGGAGGGCGCGTTCGGTGACTACAAGGCCGAGAAGGTCGCGTTTGTCGTGCCTGGCGACGATTCGACCCAGGACGGGGAAGCGGCAGCTTCCGGCGGCGCCGGCGAAGAAGCCCACGCAGGCGATGACCATGCGGCTGGGGACGAAGGCCACGAAGTACTGGTCAAGTGGGACGATCCGAACATCGACCCGATCCTGAAGGACAAGCTGAAGATCTTCTTCGGCATCTACTACTGCATGACGGGCCTGCACGGCATCCACGTCTTGCTCGGGATCCTCGTCTTCATGTGGCTCCTCTCGCGAGCGATGCGCGGGCACTTCACGCCCACGTACTACGGACCGATCGACTACGCAGCGCTGTACTGGCACCTGGTCGACCTGATCTGGATCTATCTCTTCCCGCTCCTCTATCTGATCAACTAGTTCGCCGGGTCAAGAGTCCGCACTTCCAGCTATACGCCATGACTACCACGACTGCATCCGCTGAGGCGCCCGGCGCCCACGACGATCACGGCAGCCACCACGTCCTGCCCCTCTGGCTCCTCCTCGGAACCTGGGCGGCGCTGATGGCCCTGACCCTGCTCACCGTCGGCTCGTCCCAATTCGACCTGGGCGCCTTCGACTTGCCCATCGCCATGGGCATCGCCACCGTCAAGGCGATGCTTGTGCTGATGATCTTCATGCACCTCGGATTCGACAAGGGCTTCCACTCCCTGCTGATCTTCGGCTCACTGCTCTTCGTCTTCCTGTTCGTCAGCTTCGTGTTGATCGACAGGGGCCAGTACCAGCCGAGCATCACCGCGATGGACCAGCAGAAGCTCATGCAGGGCAACTGATCGGTTCGGAGTGCGGCACGGATCGCCCACCAGGGGAAGGAGACCTAGGCGCCGCAGGGCGACTGGGTCTCCTTTCTTAGGGGGGCCATCCTTGTCGCACTCCGGTCCGACCACTCCGGTCCCGCGGGACCGCCGGATACCGGCATCATAGAGACCACCTCGCGCGAATCCCCTTAGCCATGACGTACTCCACCCCAGGCCCACTGGCCCGTATCGATCGCCACCACCGCCACGACCGCGGGGACTCGACTCCCTTGGACATGGGCGGCTCAGGCGCCGCCGCCCGGGCCTTACCCCAGGGCGGCGGGGGGGCATCCGAGGCGGAGATCCTCGGCTTCGGCATGAAGGTCTTCCTGGCGTCGCTGACCATGGTCTTCATGGGGTGCTTCGTCGCGTACCTCGTCATTTGGTTCAAGAACAAGGACGACTGGCAGAACCCGATGGTCGGCCGGGAACTCGTGGGGCTCGCCGCAGCCACGGTGCTCCTCGTCCTGGCGGATCTTCTTTCCGCGAGAGCCCTCAAGCGCGCCCCTGACCGCAAGAAGGCCCGGGCCCTGACCCGTAATGCCGCGATCATCGCAGGCCTCTACCTGGTGGTGCAGAGCTTCTCATGGGCGCCGATCTTCGCCCGGGTGGACCGCCGAACGGGCGGCGACCTGCGCATGGAGGACGTGCTCTTTTTGATGCTCACCATCGCCCACGCCGTCCACGTCCTTGGCGGGATCATCGCCAACGTCATCGTGCTCCTGCGCGCCCAGGCCGACGGTGGCCCAAGGCGCACCACCCTGAGCATGCTCTACAACTACTGGCGCTTCCTCACGGTGGTGTGGGTCGCCGTCCTTGCGCTCTTGATCGGGCTATGAGAACGGGGCTCGCCCTTCTCGCGGCGCTCGCCGCCGCAGCCTGCGCGAGCCACGACCGGCCCGCTCTGGACTCGACGACCCTCCGATACGATCGAGCGCCGCACGGCCACCTCGATGTGCCGCTCCTGGGCGACTTCCAGGACGACCGTCGGCAGCTGGCGGATCTGGTGCGCATCCTCTGCGAACGTGGTACGGACGAGGGAGTCGTGCCGTACAGGGCGGTCTGCACCCTCGAGGAGTTCTTCACAGGACTCCGAAGCACGGGCGCCTTCGCTGCCAACGTCTTCGACGGACCCGTGCCCCGGGAGCGCCCTGACCTTTGGTTCCAGAGGCTCGCGGCAATCCGAGGCCACGCCGGCGTCACCGATGTGCTCGTGTGGAACATCGAGCTCGAGCCCTTTGAGGGCGGCGTGATTTTGGATTGGCCGTACTCGGACTCCGTTCTCGTCTACACGACGCTCCCAGATTCAGAGCTCGCTGAGCTCTTCGAAGAGCTCCGGCCCAGCGAGATCATGGCGGCCCGGAAGGACCACCTGGAAGACCTCCAGCACAGCGGCTTCCCGGAACCCTCCGATGGGGAGCGCCTCGCATGGGTTTGGTGGGACTAGAAGGACGTCCCCCTCTGAACGCACCGACCTGGCTCCCATGGATGGGTTCGCTCGTTCACAGGCCGTTCCGACATGATGGCTTGGGGCGGGGAAGAGCTGCCCCAACCCACTGTGCTGGGAGGGCTAGTGAGAGAGCGAGCCCATTGACCGAGGCCAGGCGGTACCCATTCCTTCGCCTCGCCTCTCAGGTCCACTCCTGAAGCGGGACCCCGAAACGCTCGCGCAGGATCTCAGCGAGTTCGGAGAAGTCCTTCACGATGAACTCCGGCGCCGCGGCCTCGATGTCTTGGTCGGGCTTCGCGGCCCGGTTGATCCAGCACGTGTGCATGCCGATCGTGCGGGGAGGGGTGATGTCGTGGGCGAGGTTGTCGCCGACGTAGATCACTTCAGAGGGCAGCAGCCCCATCTCCCGCAGGGCGTACTGGTAAAGCTTGGGGTTGGGCTTGGCGATGCCCACCTGGTCCGAGATGAAGATGTCCCGGGGGCCGAAGAGGTCCACGATGCCGAGGCGGATCAGCTTCTCCGACTGCTTTGTGGTCCAGCCATGGGTGATGACGCCGCGGCGCATACGAGCGGCGGCCAGGGACTCCAGGAAGGGCCGCACGTCGTCGAAGGCCCGCAGGTGCTCGAACTTGGTGTCGTGGTAGGCGGCCATGCCCGCGGCCACCACGATGGCGGGATTGACGTCCCGCAGCTGGTGGGGGGGGAGGCGGTCCAGGAGCTTGTTGAAGTGCTGGCCGTAGTTGGATCCGAACTCCCGGATGACTTCCGTGAGCTCCGCCAGGACGGTTTCAGGCTCCGCTTCGATGCCGTAGCTGATCATCGCCGCAACGGACGCCTCGCGGGCTCTGCGCGCGAACTCAGTGGTCGAGAAGAGGGTGTCGTCTAGGTCGAAGAGGATGGCCTTCATGGTGGTGGGGACGGTAGCGCGCGGCGTGGGTGGGAGGCCAGATAAGGCGGAGCAAAAAAAGAAGCCCGCCACTCCCGATGATGGGGAGGGGCGGGCTTCTCTGGCTTGGGCCCGGAGGCTCAAGCAGGGGCTGAATCAGTAGCCTGACTCAAGTTCCTTGCGGACCTTCTCGCGGCCATCGGTGATGGTGGCCTTGACGAGGATCATGAGGGACTCACGCTCGTCGTTGTAGCCCTCCGACTTGAAGAGGAAGCCGAGGAGCGGGATACGCCCAATCCAGGGGACTTCCGCCCGGCGTTCGACGTTTCGGATGCGGGACAGGCCGCCGAGGAGCAGCGAGCCGCCATCCGGAAGGAAAGCGCTCGTGTTGACGCTTTGCACCTCAAGCTCCGGAAGCTGGAACTCGACCGGGGCGGTGTTGCCGCCGAGGGTGGTCGAGAAGCTGCGGAGGCTCACGATGCGAGCGACGGTCGGCTGGATCTCCAGACGGAGCCACTTGCGGTTGTCCAGGATGGTCGGACGCACGTCGAGGACGATGCCCTCGGAGAGCACGTTGACCGTCGGGTCGGCGACCGCCTGGAACTGGGCGACCTCAACGTCGAAGTCCTGAATGTAGGCCCTCTGGTTGATGACCGTAACGTAGGCGCGCTGGGAGTCGTGGACGCTCAGCATCTGGTTCTGAACGACCTGGCTCTGCTCGCTCTTCTCCACAGCGCGGAGGATCGAGGAGACTTCCGCGTCGTCCAGGAAGGTCAGCTGGAAGCTGAGCCCGCCGATGGTGGAGAGGGCGCTACCGAGGCCCGACTCGAACACGTTCTGAGTCGTGGCGCCGAAGGCACCGTCGAGGCCGTCGTCGAAGAAGAAGCCGGCGCTGGGTGCACCCGCGGCGTTCGTGCCGTTGGTGCCAGAGCCGCCGTTGTCGAGGCCAAGGGACGCCATGTCCTCGAGACCGTTCGTGACGTCCTCAAGCACTCGGTTGTCGAGGCCGCGGAAGTCGTTGCCGATCTCCTGGATGAAGTTGTCGGTGACGCTCAGGAACTTGGACTCGATCAGAACGAGCGCCGAGTTGAACTGGCGCAGGTCTTCGAGGAAGGCCTGGATCTCTTCTTGGACTTCGGCGGTCTGACGGATGATCAGGTTGCCTTCGCCGGGATCGATCTGAACGCCTTCGCGGTCCCAGGAGGACGGCGCGATGGTGTCACGGATCAGGTTGGCGAGGTCTTCGATCTCGATCAGGACGCGCGACTCCGGGGAGATCGTGCCGTACGAGCCGCCACCGTCTTCGTCCTCGAGCTCGTCGAGGAGTCGGATGCGGTTGATGCGCGGTCCGATGAAGTCCGTGAGGGCGAAGATGAGGTCCTTGACGTCGTGGACCTTCGTCACCGGCTGGCCGAGGGCCTTTTCCTTGGTGGTGACGTAGATTGCGTCGAAGCGCACGGTCCAGGTGATCTCTTTGTCCTCACCGCCGGCTACGTCGACGATGCGGTTGAGGGCCTGCTCGACCGTGAGGGGGTTCTCGAAGTCGAAGTTGAAGCTCGCGCCCGATTCTTCGACGACGTACGTCTCGGCAGCGGGGTCCGTGATGATCGGCAGGTTCGTGAAGTTACGAACGTAGTCGATCACGGTCTTGAGGCTCTCTTCGTCCTCGATCTTCGGGAGCAGGAACGTCTGGGAGGCGACCTGCTGACGAAGCTCGGCTTCGATGGGGGAAACAGTGCCAGAAGCGCTGAAGAGACGTCCCTTACGCTTGGCGGTCTTCTCGGCCCAGACTTCGCGGTCCACCAGGGTGATGATGTCCGTGCGGGGCACGAGCTGACGCTCGAGGTCCTCGCGCCAGAGCTTGAACTGCTCGTTCTTGGCCTCGAGGTACTCTTCCTGCACCTGCTGACGGCCGGCGCGGAAGGCGGCGGAGCGAATCTCCTCAGCCTTCTCGTTGCCCGGGTCACGGCGCTGAACCTTGCGGGAGAGGTCCTCCGCGAGGCGGTAGTCACCGAACTCGAAGGCGCTGGTGGCCTCCACGAGCAGGTTGTTGACGATCGCCGTCTGGCGGTTGACCTCGGCGGTCTCGACCTCGGAGAGGGCGTCGAAGGCCATGCGGCGCTTCTCGTCCCGGGCCGCTGCCTCGGAGGCAGCGCGGTCGGCCTTGGCCTCCGTGAGGAGCATGCGCACCTCTTCGTCGACCCCGTCCCACTGAATGTCGAAGCCGTTGACTTCGATGTTCGTCTTGGCGATCGACAGGTCGCCGATGGCGCTGTCGTAGTCGCCGCGGGCGAGGGCCAATTTGGCGTCGTTGAGGTCTTGCTTCACGCCGAGCTTGATCTGGTCAAGCTTGATGCGCATTCCCACACCACCGGCGATACCGCCTTGGTTGCGAATGTCCTCGGGACGGCCAAGGAGCGCGCCAATCTCCGTACGGAGGCGGCGAGCGTTCACGTCGTCCGGGCGGATCGCCAGGGCGGCGTCTGCTTGGTCGAGGGCCTTCTCAAGCTCGAGAGAACCTTGGAACTCTTCAGCCCGCGCCATGGCGGTCTCAAAGAGGACTTGGGCTTTCTGCTCCTTGAGGGTGAGCTGGCGGGTGTCTTGGCTTAACTGGTCGTCCTGGCTGCTGAAATTTGCGCCAGCCCGTTCGAGAACGGGCTCCGAGGAGGTGAGAGCAGCGTTGGCCGCCGTCTCCCCTCGGTTAGCTTCGGCCGTGGGCGCCTGGGGCGCCTCGGACGAGGGCGTCGATTCCTGATGGCCGTCGGCTGCGCAGCCGACGAGCGCGACCGACGCGAACGTGCCGGACGCCAGCAGGAGAGACACGTGGAGTGCGGGACCTGCGATCCTCATGCGGGAAAGACTCAACTTCGAAAGCTGTTGGGGGGGATCAGCGCCGAACACGGTTTCGGACGCTGGAGTCACGGCTACCGCTGGGGGCAAGCGTGACTACCGACGAAATCCGATCCGTTTGGGCGGCCGTTTGGGGATGGGGGAGCGAACCACGAGCGGACGGAACCCTGAATTGGGGGCAAGGATCCGTAGACAGCGCGCGGAGCGGCCGCCGAGGGTAAGGAAGGGACCGGGGACCGTCAAAGTGCGATTGGCTGTCCTGGCCGTAGTTTTTTCGAACGGGACCACCGAAGACCCCCTGCGGGTGGCGAGGGGGCGATGCGCAGGGC